>JAZRCD010000093.1:0-2654 GCA_045635425.1 Ructibacterium sp.
AACAGTCGAAAAAACACCCCTGAAACACTCGAAAAAACAACCAAAACACACCGCCTGATTTTATGCAAAAAAACACAAAAAAACACCATAAAAATTTCAAAAAAATGCTTGCTCTTTTTCTCCGCTTTTGGTATAATAAAAGGGACTGTAAAAAGCGTAAAATTCACCCGTTTGAAATAGAAAAACAAGGAGGGTTTCACCCATGAAAATTCTATGCGAAAGAGAGAAATTAAACGAGGCAATCGGCATTGTTTCCCGAGCGGTTTCGGGACACAGCAGCATGCCCGTTTTAGAGGGTATCTGCTTCCGTGCGGAGGCCAACGGAACCCTGACCTTGATTGGTAACGATTTGGAGATTGGTATCGAGGCAAAGATTGCGGCCACCGTGGCAGTTCCCGGTGAGGTAGTACTGAACGCCAAGATGATTTCCGGCATCATTCGTACCCTGCCGGTAGATCAGGTGAGCATCGAGGTCAACGACAAGAACCTTGCCCTCATCAAGAGCGGTGCTGCCAAGTTCGAGATTGCAGGTCTTCCTGCTTCCGACTTCCCTGAACTTCCCGTTGTGGATTCGGAATACTCCATCAGCATCCCCGGTGGTTTGCTGAAAGAAATGATTGCCAAGACCACCTTTGCCATTGCGGTTACCGACAACAACCCTGTTCTTACCGGTTGTCTTTTGGAGATTGAGAAGACGGGTCTTACCATGGTAGCGCTGGACGGCTACCGTCTGGCACTTCGCCGTGCCACCTTGAAGAACGACTTCGAGGAAAAGAAAATGATTATCCCCGGCAAGTCCTTAGGGGAACTTGCACGGATTTTAAGTGATGGGGAAGAGCCCGTTCGTATTGATGCAACCGCACGCCATGCTATCTTCATCTTTGAAGGATTCCGTATGGTAACCCGCCTGATCGAGGGTAACTACATGAACTATCAAAGTGTTATCCCCAAGGACAGCGCCATTGAACTGACCTGTTCTGCAGGAAAGATGAATGAGTCCATCCAGCGTGCATCCTTGATTATCCTGAACGATTTGGTAAAAAGTCCGGTGAAGTTCAAGATTGAGGACGGCAACATCAACATCTCCTGTTCCACCATGGCAGGCTCGGTGGATGATAACATTCCCGTTGACATTAAGGATGCGGCTTTGGAGATTGGTTTTTATAACCGTTACCTTCTGGAAGCATTCCGTGTGGTGGATACCGACATGGTTCGGCTTCTCTTTAACAGCCCCACCAGTCCTCTGGTGATTGTTCCCCCCAAGGGCGCAGGGGAGGATGATTTCCTCTACCTGATTCTGCCCCTGAGATTGAAGGCGGAATAATGCGAGTACAAAAACTGACCCTCCAAGATTTTCGCAATTACCAAGTCCAGACCTTGGAATTGGGAGAGGGTGTCAATATTCTCTATGGGGACAATGCCCAAGGGAAGACCAATGTGTTAGAGGCGGTCTATCTGTTCTCCATGGGCAAGGCAAATCGTGCCCATCGGGATGTGGAATTGATTCGCCACGGTTGTGAGAAGGCGGAACTCTCTTTGGAGTTTCACGATGGGGAACGGGATTGCACCGCCGCCATGACCCTTTTTAAGAACCGCCGAAAGACCATTACCCTAAACGAGGTTCCCGTTCGGAAGAACAGCGAACTGGTGGGTCGGTTCCGAGTGGTTTACTTTGGCCCCGAGTATCTGGGACTTGTAAAAGAAGGCCCTAAGATGCGACGGAAGAATCTGGATATTCTGATCAGTCAGCTCAGACCCCGATACTTTGCGGCACTCAGTGATTCTAAAAAACTCATTGACAGCAAGAACGCCCTCTTGAAGATGGACAAGCCCAACCTTGCCATGCTTGAGATTATCAACGAGAAACTTGCAGGGGTATCGGCAGAGTTGATTGCCTACCGCACCGAGTACGTGCAGAAGATCGGTGCTCATGCCACCGCCCTCCAGAGGGAGATTTCAGGAGGGAAAGAGAGCTTAGAACTTCGATATCTTTCCTGCATCGGTGATACCGAAGGGTTAGAAGTGGCGGAAATCAAAGAAAAACTGCTCCAAAAGCTTCAGGATTCCCAAAAGCGGGAACTGGATGCCAGAGAGTCCATGGTCGGCCCACATCGGGAAGATATTGGCTATTTTGTCAATGGTCAGGATGCCAAACTCTATGCATCCCAAGGCCAGCAAAAGACCATTGTTCTGTGCCAGAAACTTGCGGAAGTGGCATTGATTTCGGAGGAGACCGGAGATTTGCCGGTACTTCTTTTGGATGATATCATGAGTGAACTTGACAAAAAGCGACAACATTTTATCCTGAACCACATTAGGGATATGCAGATTTTGATTACCTGTACCGATGTGGACGGGTTTCAAATGGAAGGCGACGTGAACCTGTTCCGTGTGGAAGAGGGTCGGGTCGAAAAGGAGCGGTGACGCCGGTTCCTACGGTGGTTGATGGATAATACTACGATAAATAAGTGCGAAGAAAATTTAGTGAGATGTGTTCGTTTCGAGATTCGGTAGGGCGGGAGCGTACATCTTGTACGTGACTGTCCTGACGAGGCGATGGAACGGACGCAGATTGCTGAATTTTCAAGCGCGACAGGAGGGATTCTTTATGTATTTACACTTAGGTAGCGACACCGTAGTCAACACCAAAAACA
>JAZRCD010000094.1:0-2436 GCA_045635425.1 Ructibacterium sp.
ACAAGAGAGACTTGCTGCAATAGAACGAGGAGAGATAATTATTGGTAAAGATACAATGCTTGTGTGGCATAATAAGTATGTTTTATACCATCAAGCAGGGAATGACACTCTATGTATACATTATGAAGACGGCAATGAGGAAAGTATAATTGGAAAAGTAACGCAGTACAAAAAGAAGAAGGATATTTTGTATATACTATCTGATGAAGGATATGTAGTTATTGATGATAACAATCTTTGTAGGGTGCATATAACAATCCCAAATGAAGAATTTGTGAGTGGTTATTTTGAAGATGAAAGCGGAATGAGGACTTACATTTCAAGGTTTATAGATGATGCTAACATTAAATATTTGGAATCATTCAATGATTTTTCTGAAGATGAACAAAAAATATTTGAAAAGATGAAAAAATAATTTTCTGTCTTAACCTGACATGAACTTAAAACCAAAAAGATTTGCATCTAAACCTTATGCCTCACAATAGAATTTAGTATAATTCGCAAAATCTTAACGTAAAAGCACAAAGGAGAAGAAATATGAGAAAGTATTTGTTGCCCAAGGATGGTCAGTTTTATAAGGCAAATCTCCATTGCCATACCAATATATCCGATGGGAGTATGTCTCCGGAGAAAATTAAGGAGCGTTATATGGCAAAGGGGTATTCTGTGGTGGCGTTCACCGACCACGATGTGATGGTTCCCCATCCTGAACTCTGCGATGAAGATTTTCTTGCTCTCAATGGTTACGAAATGGAAATCAATGAGGAAAGCGAGAAAGAGTTCCGTTTTGTCAAAGCCTGTCATCTTTGTTTGATTGCTCTTTCTCCGGATAATCTGAAGCAGGTGTGTTTTCATCGGAGCAGATATCTGGTGGGAAACGGAGCAAAATATCTGGACAAGATTCAGTATGACGAGAATGAACCTGATTACGTAAGAGAATATTCCCACGAGGGTGTTTCGGATATTATGAAAAAGGGTCGGGAAAACGGATTCTTTGTTACCTACAATCACCCGAGTTGGTCCTTAGAAAATTATAGTGATTATATGGGCTATGAATATATGCACGCCATGGAAATCTTCAATAGCGAGACCGATGCCGTTGGTTATTGTTCCTATGCGGAGCGGGAGTATGAGGATATGCTTCGGGGAGGAAAAAGAATTTACTGTATTTCTACAGATGATAACCACGGTGAAAAAGGAAGTTTTGGCGGATTTGTTATGATAAAGGCGCCGGAACTAAAGTACGAAACCATTACCGATGCTCTGGTGAAAGGGAATTTTTACGCATCACAAGGCCCCGAAATCTACGATTTGTGGCTGGAGGGAAATAAAATACATATCAAGTGTTCTCCGGTAAAACAGATTACCCTTCACACAGGCAATCGACGGCTGGAGAATTTGAGTTGGATGGATGGGACTTTGGTAAACGAGGCAGAATTCTCGGTACTTCCCGATGATGAGTATGTAAGAATTACAATAACAGATGGTTGCGGAAAGCACGCCAACACCAGTGCTTATTTCGTGGATGAACTTGGTATATAAGGGAATCAACACAAACTTAACAATCCAAAGATGAAAAGTATAAAAAAGGACAGAAAAATTGATTTTCTGTTCTTTTTTTATCCAAAAATGTATTTACATAGGAGGAATACTTTTGTATAATGATAGCGATTTTGAAAACAAGGAGAGATATACTATGGTTACAGCGTTATTGATGGTGATTTATATTGCTTTTATCGGTCTGGGTTTGCCCCATTCCTTGTTGGGTGCGGCTCTGCCGGGAATTGAAGCGGAATTAAACGTCTCCAGTACTGCGCTCAGCAGTATCACTATGATTATTACCGGATGTACCATTGTTGCGGCGGTATTTGGTTCACGAATTGTGAATAAGTATGGAACCCGTATGGTTGTTTTGGTTAGTGCGACCATGGCGGCGCTGGCACTTTTGGGATTTTCGGTTTCAGGAAGTCTCTGGATGATGTGCTTGCTTGCCATTCCGCTGGGACTGAGCTCCGGTGCCACCGATGCGGCACTTAACAATTATATTGCACTCCACTATAGCGCAATGCATCTGAATTTTATGCATTGTTTTTATGGCGTTGGTATTATGGCGAGTCCTTATATCATGTCTATTATTCTGAAAAGTTCAGGATGGCGTATGGGTTATCTGGCCATCTTTGGTATTCAACTTGTTATCGTTGCCATTATCGTGGCAACCCTTCCTTTTTGGAAAAAGGTACAACATAAGAACAACGGAGAAAACGAGGAGGAAGAGGTAACCCCCAAGAACCTTTCCTATCTTACCATGTTCAAGACTCCCGAAATCCGCTTGGATTGGTTAATGTGCATTGCCATCAATGCCATTGAGGGTGTCACCGGGACATGAGGGGCATTTTATCTTGCTCGTGCCCACAACTTGAGCGGAGCGGCTGCGGC
>JAZRCD010000095.1:0-2211 GCA_045635425.1 Ructibacterium sp.
AAAATCAACCGATGCAGTCTCCGCCAATCCGGCACGAACAGAAGCATAGTCACACAAGCCTCCGGATGCAAGTTCTGCAGATGCAATCATAGGCATTACTGTCAAGAGCATCACCGCACAAAGGAATCCTACCAGCCATTTTTGATTTTTCATGGTATATCCACTCCTTTAAAATAAAATGTAATTTATTACTTCTTTTTGTTTGATGGACCAGCACTTTATAGGCACGCCATCAAATACATTTTCATAAGTTATTTTATGATAAACTACCTCTTTTATCATACCTTTTCTCTTACCGAGCGAGGTATAAATTTCTTGATAAAAATATTAAATTTATAACATTTAATATTTTATTTTATCCTCTGGAAATCTCCCAATTTTCCGAACATTCTGTCAATCAGCAATCACCTTTTAATGCTAAGTCAATGCGCGAAGTTTTACCAAAGGAAATAGTTCTGGTTGTGAGTTTCCCGTCTTTTACCAAAAACAAGGTGTGGTCACCACTACCCGAAAGGGTAAGCTGCTCCTCTGTCAACGCAGTTACAACTGCCTCCTCCGAATCTACCCATGCTGCCGTTTCGCCACAAACAGAAATCTTCAACATTACACCAAAAGGAATTTCCACATTGTAAACACTGTTGCCTATGCGAAGTTCTGCATTTCGGACAAAATCATCTTTTCGATACCAATCAACAGCCAGCAAATAGATATCAGATGTCTCGACACCGGTTTGATAAATGGAAAACTGTACATCTTCACCACACGAAATGAATGCCTTTTCCTTTTGATTTTGCTCATCACTACAAGTAGAAATTGCCCTGGCATAAGCTCCGTAAACAGGTTCCTCCGCAGGATATTCTGCCGCATTGACGAACCATAGGTTTCCGTCTTTCACCTGCTTTCTAATTAAAAACGGTGTACCATTGTCGGTTGTAAGAATCACTTCGGCACCTTCTGTTTTGATTCCTCGGTTGATTGTAACCGGTTTTCCATCAACGGTTTCAGATACAAACTCATTCCCCGTTGCAAGCATTGACACAAAATCATTTTTGAGATAGGTATGATTTCCGCTAACCACATCTTCTCGCTTCGTTGTGGTCGATAAGTGTGGCCATCCCATGATTACATTTCCGCCATTTTTCAAATAGGAAAGCAATTTATCACAATCACTATCTTCGGCCTTATGATATCCCACAAAAGCCATGATCTTATATCGACTCATTTTGTCCACAGTCGCTTCAATGGGCAAAATATCCACCTGCCCACGCGGGGTTCCTGTATAATAACCAACCATTTGGTCATCCGGGCAGGGTCGCATATAAAGAAGTTTTGATATGGGAGAGAGGGGATAGAACAGATTCAGAAGATTCCAACTTTGCTCCGTAGCCGAAGTTGGAAACTTTTTCTGTCCCCAAACGGCATCCTTTCCCCATGCACGCCAACCATCGTACCGTCCCGACAAAAAGGCAACCGAGGTATAATGTTCTCCTGCTCTGCTATTGAGCGAAACATAACGATAAAAATCTTGTTGTTGTTTCAATAAGTTTTGACATGCCACATCATTACGAGAAAAGGCGTGATATCCTTGTTCTATATGCCAGTAGCCTTCTTCGGTGTTGATTTCTGCATATCCTTGCAAATAGGCAGTATAAAGCGCCAGTCGATATCTCTTTTTCTTACCTTCGGTATCATGCGGATCAGTGGACCACTGCACCGCAAGATGGCTACCAAAACGTGGTTTATCATAACAATATGCCGCACCACGAATCGCTGCCCCCAAAGGCTCTTGTGCGCTATACATCAACTCCGCACCGGTCCAATCAAAGCCTGCCTGATAAAAATACTTAAACATAGTCGTTGGGCCCGTATGACGCGTTGCATCAAACTTGATCTCTTTCAAATTATGAACAAAATTCTTTGCCGCTATCTCCATATCGTCGGTGGTATCCGGAAGATGATAGAAATATTTTCCGGTTTCATCTTCCTTATAGTTCGTATAATTCTCGCGAATATCAGAAACCTCTATCTTTTCACGACACATTCTGGAATACAGATCATACTTTGCCTCCAAAATCGGCTTGCCCGTTACACAAAAGGAATCAGATAACCAGTAGCAAAACTGTCCATCCATCTCGTGATGTTGCCTTCCAAGATACCCTGACCCCGCCATCATATCCGGCGTGGGATTGCAATACATACCCGGAAGGTCAC
>JAZRCD010000096.1:0-7900 GCA_045635425.1 Ructibacterium sp.
ACTCCCGGTGTGATGGGTGCAACCGGAGTGCCTGGTGAATATACCCGGGGAACATTTTTTGCTGCGGCGTATGGTAGCAACGGTTTTGTTGTTACCAATCGAGTAGGAAAAACCTATATTAAGGATATTAAGGTTTATACAGAGCCTATTGATTGTAGTTCTATTTTGACAACTCATCCAACCAGTGAAGCAGACCTGCTGACATACTATAATATGGAAGTTGCCAAGACCATTGATTTCTCCGCGGAGAACTTTGCGTCCTCTGCTGAAGCCCAGGAAGTTTCATGGAGTGGCGCTGCAGAAGATTTGGTTTACACCCCTCAGCCTGCCAATCCTGCTGATGTTAACAATGGTGCTCAAATTAAAGATGGTACCCTTGTATGGAATAATGGCAATGATAATTGGACTTCTTATGGAGCAGATACCCGGGCAATTGCCATCAGTTTGATGGTTCCGTCTGATTCAAGTGCATATTTAAATACTTATTTCACCTTTGACGATGGAAAAACAAAGCATTTCCTTTTTGATAATAAGAACACCTATCATTACACCGATGCGAATAACGGAAAGAATCACCTTGATGGTGCAGGTAATTTCTCTGCAAGAATGACAAAATATGTGATTGTATCCATGGGTGATGGTAGAATTCATCTTTATAGATGTGTTACCAATGATGTAGGTGGAAAGGTATGGAGAGTTATTGGTGAATACACAGGTAAAGATGGAGCTGTTGATAGCAAGGGCGTTGTGTTCAAGGTTAGCGGTGGAGGTAATGCTATTGTTAAGGATATTACCTTGTATACTGCTCTCCCCACACCCACTGCTCCTCTGGAGATCCGCGATGGTGTAGGCGGAAAGAAGATTGGCGATAATGCAGAAACTGCAACCCAGCCGAGCAAATTACAGGCATCCCTCTTCTGGGGTCTGGATGACGATGCGACACTGATTATTGCAGGTTATGATAGCGCGAATAATTTGAAAAAGATTCAGATTAAGAAGAAGGCGGAATTGACCGACAACAAGTATATCTTTGATGCAACTACCAATAGCGAGATTGCATCAGTCAAAGTGTTCCTGTGGAACGGCTTTGGAAAGATGGATCCGTTGGCAGGAAGTAAGGAAGTTATGATTTCGACAGTCAGCCAATAATTTTGAATTGGAATAGGCGGACATTTTTTGTCCGCCTATTTTTAAAAAGAAGAATTTCGGGTTATGTGGATAGCAGAAAAAGATGAAAGGAGAATGCTTGTGAAGAAAATAGCAGGTGTTTTAGCATTAGTGATGGTAATATCGTCCATGGGCATCCTTCCGGTTTTCGGGGCAGAGAGTATGACTCCGGAAGAGGTTGCGCAGGAAAACCGCATACTATGGACAGATGAGGATTTTTCCACCGATAACGGAACATGGTCCATAAGCGGAAATGGTGCTACGATTGATACAGAAACAGGTGTCCTTAGTTTTAATAAGGTTGATACCGAGGTTACCCAAGCAGTGTATGATTACGGGAAACTCAATCTTACGGATAACTTTGGAATAACCTACAAGCTCAAGCTGGACACCAATGAGAACAGTGTTGCGAGAGGAATGTTCAGCTATGGCGGAACAGAAATTCAATGGTTGATTTACCCGAAGGAAGGAGGTGGCCAGATGGGTATTGGTGGTCTTGGTACTGCCGGCTACTCTCCTCACATTGGTGAATGGGTGGAGTTTTACCTTTCTTATGAACCTACTGAGAGTAAACCCAAATTGACCATCTACTATCGCTACTTGGAGAGTGCGGACAAGAGCTGGAGAAAGTTAATTTCCGGTACTCCAAGCATAGCGTCCGGTGGATCCAAATTGTATTTTCTGACCAACAAACCGGGTGTATGGCAGATCGATGATGTTCGTATCTTCCAGGATCACTATATCAAACTGGATGAACCGCAGATTTTAGATGGGAGTATTACTACATCAGGAACATTTGCCTATGACCTGCCCGGATTTGAAAAGGACAGAAGTGCATCGGTGATTGTAGCAACCTATAACAAGGAGTTTGGCTACACCACCGATGTTCAGGTCGCTGACTATCCTGCTGTTACTCACGGAACGGTATTGGATTTGGCAAACACCTTTAGTTTTCCAAATTTTAATGCAGATAATGAAACAGTAACTACTATGTTATGGAACAGTGTGGATGCCGGAATTCCCTTGACACCGGCAACCGGAAATGTTTTCGTTGACCAAACGGATGCAAAGCCCACAGAGGGACAGGAAGCCGGTTTGATTGCAACAGCAAATTATAATGAAGTTGCTGTTTCCGGATATGCAGGGAAGGGATACACATGGATTACAGCCACTCTCTTGAAGGATGGCGTAGTAAAGGGCATTACCCAGGCAAAGACCAATAGCCGTGGTATGATTTCCACTAAGCTGGGTGTTGATCCGGCAAGCTGTGATAGTGGTGACTACACCCTCCGTCTGCAATATGCGGACAAGGTTGCAACAGAAACCACAGTTACTTTGAGTTGTAATGATGCCATTCCCGCATCTGGTATTACCTGTGCGGAAGAGCTACAGAATTTCATTGAAAGCCATGGCGCTCCGGAGTTGAAGGATGTATTGACGGTGGAAGGTCTTCTGCCCTTTGTGTTTAAGCATTATGAAAAAGATGCAGAAGTTGCCGGGGATATTTATGCTCTTCGTGCCGATTTGGAATCTGCAACCCAGAAGGGTAAGGATGAACTTGATTTGATTACCGAGGTGAACATGGCGGCTTCTTCGGGTAAGTGGGCAGAGGTAGAAACCTTGATTACTGATACTTATCGAGTTTTCCTAAACCTACCCGAGAATCCCACCAATGGAGTTGTTAGCACAAAAGAACTCTTCCTGCGAATGGAAGGTGGATATTTATCTGCTGAAGATATTTTGGCAGCTTTTGAAACCGCAAAAACGGAACAAATTGCAGCAGAGAGTAGCGGTCCTGTCGGAGGTGGCTCTGTTGGAGGTGGCTCTGTCGGAGGCGGTTCTGTTGGAAGCGGTTCTGTCGGAGGCGGTTCTGTCGGAGGCGGTTCTGTCGGAGGCGGTTCTGTCGGAGGCGGTTATGTTGGAGGCGGCTCTGTCGGAGGCGGTTCTGTCGGAGGCGGTTCTGTTGGTGGCGGCGGTTACCGTGGTGGCGGTTCAGTTGCAGTAGAGAACAACTATGTTCCGCAAGAGGTAACGAAGCCGGTAGAAAAACCGGAGCCTAAGGTGGAGTTTAGTGATTTAGATTCTGTGCCTTGGGCAGAGGAAAGTATCAAGGAACTTCAAGAACTTGGCGTAATTTCCGGGGATGGTGACGGAACTTTTGCCCCTAATCGTCCGGTTACCCGTGAGGAATTTTTGAAGCTTGCTATGGCGGCAGTGGAGATTCCGATTCATGGAGACAGTACCACATCTTTTGAGGATGTGGAAACCGGAGCTTGGTACTATCCTTATGTAGCGACCGCCTTTGAAAAAGGTATTATCAATGGAATCAGCGATACGGAGTTTGGTATTGGTCAACAGATAACCAGAGCAGATATGACCGTCATTCTGGAAAGAATCATGAAAGCATCCAAGGTAGAGTTGAAACCTTTGGCTGTGACTTCGGTCTTTGATGACTGGATGCAAATTCCTGTCTATGCCCGGGACAGTGTGGCGGCACTTTGCGGTACAAAACTGATTCAGGGTGTAGGTAATAACTGTTTCGCACCCATGGATTCTGCTACGAGAGCTGAGGCGGCGGTTGCGATTTATCGCATCTATCAATTTATGAATGAAGGGAGATAAACATCATGAAAAATCTTACTAAAAGAATTGTTGTAATGATTATTATGGCAACCATGGTGCTTTCTGTTTTCTCCGTATTCTCTGTTTTTGCAGTTGATAATAGCGAGGTGGCAACCTCTATCAGTGAGGAACAGGCGGGCTTGCTTCGATATTTGGGAATTTTGACCGAAAAAAACCCGAAGTATAATAAAGAATTGACTCGTGGGGAATTTGCACGTATTGCAGCAAAAGTTTCGAATCAGCCTGAGTATATGCAAGAAACCGTTTTATTTCACGATGTGCCGGCAGAACATCCTTATTTTCAGGATATTCACGCCTTAGCAGTAGCAGGAATTGTTTCCGGTGATGGTGATGGATATTATCGGCCTGATGAACCTGTTTCCGATGCGGAAGCATGTAAAATCTTTACGGTTATTTTGGGATGGAAGGTAGTTGGCTATATTGAAGGGTACTATAAAACAGCCCGGTCCATTGGCTTGACAGATGGGATTTCCATGGACGGAACTGTGTCCTATGGAGATGCTTTGGCAATGGCATATAACACCTTGCATACCGAAATGTTTGAACCTGTTTCCTTTGGTGACGAAACAGAGTATAGAGTCAAAAAGGGATATTATGCATTAGAAAGATACTTTAATCTGGTTCGTATGACCGGAAAAGTGGATGGTATTTCCGGTTCTACATTGACACATCCCAACAGCGCTATAGAGACTGGCTATATCTCTATCGGAGGTCGTCAATATCTTTACGACGATGAAAGTCTGATTGGTCAAAATGTTGTTTATTACTGCGAACCTGATGATTTTACGGGCGGTACAAAGAATCAAATTGCATATCTGTATGCAGACCCGGATAAAAATCAAACAATCACTATATTAGACAAGGATATTATTGGAAAAAGCGGTAATTCTTTCCGATACTGGCAAAATGGTTCCAAGCGGGAAGTTGTATTAGAGCGTGCCATTGACCTGATTTATAACGGTGTTGCTTATCCAAAATACAAAGACGAAGATTGGATTTTGGGAACAGGACGGATTACTCTGATTAACAATGATAATGACAACCTCTATGATGTGGCTGTGATTGATGCTTACGAATATGTGGTTTGTCGGGGCGTTGACAGAGTGGAGCAGTTGATTTATTGCGAATATCCTCAAACCACCATTGGTGTTCCGGGACAAGATAAGATTTTGGAACTTCGTACTGAGAAGGGAAAGCAGAAAATTGACAATCTGAAATATGGAGATGTTCTTGCTGTTCAGCAAAGCAAGAATACCGAAGGCGCAAGAAAAATTAATGCGTTGGTTCTGAATAGCAAGGGATTAGCTGCTGTTACGGGTATCAGTGATAAAACAGTTAAAATTGGTGAGGACGAATATTTCCTTACTGATGCAACGGTGATAGATCGTACTATTAAGGTGGGAGAAACTGTTTCGCTTTATCTTCATAATGATTCTTGTGCAGTTATTCTTCATGCCAGCAATGATAGTTATCAGTTTGGCTATTTGGTGGATGCAACCACGAAAGATACTGCTTTTAGCAGCACTTTGAAGGTAAAAATAGTTGATGGAAGCAGACAGTTGCAGGAATACAATGGCATTGACAAGATAAAGGTAGATGAGTCCGTCTTTACAGATGGAACTCTCGTTTTGGGTAGATTGAGGGAAGCGGCTGCAAAGACATACCAAAACGACATCACCGAATGGAAGTATTCTCAGCCTGTTCGGTATCGACTGAACGACGAAGGATATCTGACCCATCTTGATACCTTATTTTACGATACTCGTACCGAGGATGAGGATTCTTTGCAACTTTATAAACCTGCTGAGTCAGATCTCCGATACAGCTGGGCATGTAGAAGCTTGATAACCCAAAACGAGGCGGTGTTTAATCTTCCCGATACTTCTAAAATGTTTATGGTGGCAACCTCTGATCGGGATAAGCCTGATTGGTACGGAACCGTCATGACAGAAGGTATGACCTATACTGCAGAAGGCTATAATGTGGATCCCGGTAATCTCTTGGCTGAGTATGCCATTGTTTATACCGCATCTGAAAAGAGTATTAACGATTCGAACTCCGCTTTCCATATCGTTGGAGAACGGTTCTCCGAACTTGACCAAGAGGGTTATCCTGTGGAACGTGTTACTATGATTTCGCCTTCCGGAACAAGAACCGCCTATGCAATCACGGATGAAGCAAAAAATGTTTCTTTTGCTGAGGGTGATATTGTTCGGTTTGCAGCTGATGCAGATAAGAATATCACTGCGTTAGAGGTCTCCTTTGCCATTAGTAAGGGCGCGGAAAACACCAGAACCCTTGCCAAAGGAAATAGCAACAATGGTATGAATATGGATCGTGCTCATCGTATCTCTTATGGTACTATTTTGTATTTCAAAGATGACCTTTTTAACCATACCTCATCTGTGGATACGGATGAAGATTTTGATGAAAACAAAAAAGAGCGATTCAACTACCGAAAGAGTAGCGCAACCAAGTTTTTTGTCTACGACAGTACCGCAGCAAATCCCAAAGTGGAAGCCGCTGTGGCAGCAGATGTAATCCCATATTCTATGGACCCGAAGGCAAAACAGCGTGCGGTTATGTTTACACAAAGTGGCGCACTGTCACTTGTTTACATCTTGAAGTAAAGGAGGTATTTGTATGAAAAGACTAATAGCATGGACTTTGACGTTATGTTTGCTTTTAACTACGATGGTTACGATACCTCTAACGGTATCGGCAGCCGATGATGCATGGCTTGAAAACTGGGGCTTTGACGGCAATGCTTCTGTCAGTAAGGGGAAAATTGTGGTTAATCCCGATGCCGGGACAACCGCAAATGCACGAAAATCCTATCGAGGAATTATTGAAGACGCCGCATATGATGTTGAATTTTCCATGCGTATTGAGAACTACGGAAAGTCCGTTGTTATAGAGGTATGTACCGGAGCACATCGTATTTGCATGACCATGAACGAGGGCGGTTTTACCTATCTTCGTCACCCGGAAAAGGGTGGTAGTTCCGGTACGGTTAGTACCGAAATAGGCAATGCGGAGCATACTTACCGTCTGGTAGGTGAGGGGTCAAAATGTGAAGTCTATATTGATGATTTTTATGTAGACACCATGTATGTTCAGGAAAATACCACCGGTGCCAGCCTATGGTTTAATGGTAACAATGAATCGCGTATTGTTGTTACCAACGTGGCAATTCATGGAGCAACAGTTGAGGAACCCGAAGAAGAGGAGCCGGAGGAAGAGGAACCTGTAGAAGTGGAACCTTCCAAGCCTGAGGCTTTCGCATGGGAGTTTGACGGAAATGATGATTTGTCCAAGTTAGTTAATTTTGAACAACGGTGGAAACTTGACCCCGAGGCAGGAACCATTCACGGTGTTGCAAATGGTTTGGTCTTCAACTCAAGTTTATACTACATGGATGCGTGGGGAGATGATTTTGTTTTTGAAAGCCGTTTTAAGGTTCCCGTATTTGGACAGAACTTCGGTTTTTCCTTCAACTGGGATAAAAAGATTACTCTTTATATGAAAGATAAGTATCTTTATGCCAACGGCGGTCCTGCCAGTAGTGAGTATGATGTAACCGATCCGGAAAAATGGCATGATTTCAAGTTTGAGACCTATGACAACGGAAATCGTTATAAGGTCTTCATGGATGGCAAGGTTATTCTGGATGCAACCCCTGTGGATAACACCGGAGACAAGTATATATATTTCTGGACCGCAGGCTATGGTAAAGATGTTCCCGGTGAGATTGTCTATGATTATATGCGCTTTACCCCCATTGTATATCCGATTCACATTGAAGAACCCATTGTGGACAGCGTCTATATGAGCGGTCAGACTATCCATTTGAGTGCAACGGTGGAAGAGGGGGCTGACATTCCCTATGTGGATTACAAAATCGACGGTCAGGTCATTGCTACCGGTCAGGCACCGGATTACAAGGCGTCGGTTAAGAGCCTTCCTGCCGGAAACTACAGAATTACTGCTGAATACAAGGATCAGGGCAGCGGTACCATTCCCATTGAAGTATTAAAGCCCATTGAGGGAAGGGTAGAGATTACTGAGACAAATCAAAATAGTATCTCCA
>JAZRCD010000097.1:0-18333 GCA_045635425.1 Ructibacterium sp.
TCACCACCACGTCGCATCCGGCAAAGCAGTCTTCCTTAGGGGTTCGAATGATCTCCACAATACCGCCCTCCTTTTTATCTCCCTTGCTCTTCTCATTCTAGAATTCGTGCACAATTTAGATGACATTGTTTTTAACACCCAAAATATAATTCCGTATACGATCGTTTCTTTTCTTGACAAAATCTAATTCTTTTTCAATAAACTCCACATATTCAGCCGGCGACTTTGGTAAAGGATTATACTCAAATTCACCTTTGCCCAACCAAAATACAACTGATTTATAATCGGCAGAAACACAATCTTGTAAAAAGAAATAATCAATATATCCTTTAAAATCAACAAATAGTTCAAAGAAACTTCTGTCTTTTACTAAGCACTCTGTCAAGGGGCTTTCCTCGTTATCGTAAAATTTCCTTATGCATTCGAGTGTTAAATCCCATCTATCCTTAATTTGAAAATTGCAACCCCGTGATTGATTTATACCACCCATTCTTTTTGGGAAAATAACAGAACCTCCAATAGTATAACTTTTTCTTATGTAATTTTCCATAAATTCATTATAATTAGGAACAGTCTTCTTTATTTCCTCTATCATCATTCTGTATTTATTATATCTGAAACTTGCTGTTATTGAGTCACTTCCAAATCTAAAATCATTCCATGTTAAGTATTGTGAGCCCGAGCCTTTTATTAGTTTCATCCTATCGCCATTAGGCAACTCTTTGCTCCACAATAGGCAATGATAACTCTGTAATGTTTTACTTGTTACATCAGGATCAGAGCCACCTGCTCCTAAACCGTTATTTCTTTCCCAAAATTTTTCCCAGTAATTCAAACTATCTGTTGTAAAATCAAATTCTACATTTACATCTTTCAATTCAAGCATTATTTCCCCTTTTCTTTCACCGTATTGATTGACGAAATCAACATTCTACGAATTTGACCACAATCATTTATTATCTTTTTATATTGTTCATCATCAATATATCCTGTGCGATTAAGAAGTTCCAACCAATATTCTGATTCATAACATTCTTTTAATGCTATCTGCATTTTTGAAATAAAATCAGCAGTTCCGTGTGCGTATTTTGATTCGTGAATGTTGGCTCCGATTGATGTTCCTGAACGCATAAGCTGATTTGTAAGAACACTGTCTCTTTTTGTTTCCTTAATAAGTTTGCACATATTTATAATTTCAACTGCAAAATCTTTTGCTTTATCCAGCATTATGCTTTCCGCCATATTTTCACATCCAATCATTCTCTTTTAGCTAAATTTTACACTATCGTGCAAAGCTAAATTATTCCGCTTCGCTCCATAGCTAAATTGTTTCTTCGAAACAGCTAAATTAAATTCGCCTTGTAGCTGACCGAAGGTCAATTTAGCTACGAAGTAATTTAGCGTGCGTTAGCACATTTAGCTCGCGGAACGCGAATTTAGCTGAATAGATTTAACTCCGTTAAATCTATTCTACCATTCCAATAAAAAAATGACAACCTCTGTAACGAAGTTGTCATTTTGCTTTTTAAGAAATCGCCAAGGTTTCCTTCTTTTTCAACAGAATCTGCAGAATCACTGCCAATGCCACCAGAGCAAGACCGATAATATCGGTGGTAACACCGGGATAAATCAGAAGCAAACCACCGCAAAGACTGATCAAACGTTGATACCACGGCATCCGATGAATCAGGTAGCCCTCCAAGGAAGCCGAAACCGCAAAGATACCAATCAAGGAAGTGATAACAATGGTGATAACTTCCATAGGACCGCTGATATCAATCATAAGAAGTGCCGGATTCAAGGCAAAGACATAAGGAACGATGAATGCACCGATAGCCAGTTTGGTTGCCGTTACCGCCGTCTTCATGGGGTTGGCCTGAGCAATTGCCGCACCTGCATAAGCCGCCAAAGCAACAGGGGGTGTCAGGTCTGCCACAATACCAAAGTAGAAAACAAAGAAGTGTGCCGCCATGGGAGGAACACCCATTCGTGTCAGGATGGGAGCACAGGTTGCCGCCATAATACAGTAGTTGGCTGTGGTGGGAACACCCATACCCAAAACGATGCAACAAATCATGGTCAGGAAGAGTGCCACAATTACCTGATTTTGTGCCAACGCAACCACACCGTTAATCAGAGTAATAGCAAGACCGGTCATACCGATAGTACCTGCAATAACACCTGCCACGCCACAGGCTGTTGCCACTGCGATCATACCCTGACCGCCTGCCGCCAAAGCCTCCCAGATACGTTTGGGAGTGATACGGTTCTCTTTGTTAAAGAGGCTTACCACAATAACTGACAGAATGGCGATTGCCGCCGCATTCTGAATGGACTTCTGACTGGTTGCAACCAGGTATACCAGCAATACCAACGGAATAAGCAGATATACCTTCTTAAGCAAAGGTAAGAATTTGGGGAGTTCTTCACGGGTAAGTCCACGAAGGCCCTCTTTCTTTGCTTCCAGATGAACGGTAATAAACACGCCTGCAAAGTACAGAACCGCAGGAAGAATTGCACAGATAATGATGGCACTGTAGGGAACACCTACGTATTCTGCCATCAAAAATGCCGCCGCACCCATAATGGGAGGCATAATCTGACCGCCGGTGGATGCCGACGCTTCCGCCGCCGCCGCAAATTCAGGCTTATAACCGGTTCTCTTCATCAAAGGAATGGTAACCGAACCGGAACCAACGGTGTTTGCAACGGAGGAACCGGAAACCATACCCTCCAAAGCACTTGCCACAACAGCAACCTTAGCAGGGCCGCCGGAGAAGCCACCTACCACCGCATTGGAAATCTGGATAAAGAAGTCTGCAATACCCGACCGTTCCAAAAAGGCACCAAAGATAATAAATACCACAATAAACTTGGAACATACATTGATGGGGGTGGAGAGGATACCCTCTTTGCCATAGAACAGATAAGGAACCAAATACTTGGTTCTGCCCCACAAGGTGGGATTGGAAAGACCCCAAATCAAAGCATAAAGGATAAAACATCCTGCCACAATCACAATGGGCAAGCCAACACTTCTTCGACAAGCCTCACCCGTTGCAATGATACCTGCAATACCAATCACAATCTGGTACCACTCAAAACGGCTTCCCTGATTGATGATGGTTTCTGCATTGAATGTAAAGTACAAGAATGCACCTGCACCCATAACCATCAACAGGATATCATACCACGGCATATAATTGACCCGTTGCTTACCTTTTTTGGCAGGATAAACCACATAAGCAAGAAAAACAATAAATGCCACAAATGTGGTGAGACGAACCTCTTCCAGCCAGGTGGTAAACAAGGTTACATAAAGACAAAACAAGGAGAATACCGCCAAAAGACAGGTGACAACTGTTTTTTGCCATCCTTCCCAGATACGGACATTGGATTCTCGGTCAAATTTTTGCATAACCGCATCCAGATCCATAGGTTCCTGAACTTCCGGTGTATTCTTTTTCCGAAACAACATGAACTTTCCTCCTCAGTTGCTGATAAAATAACTGCGGCGAAAGAGCCTTTCGCCGCAGCCGTACTCTTTAATTAGACTATTGTACCGGTACTTCGATACCCTTTTCCTTGAAGTACTTAGCAGCACCTGCGTGGAAGGGAACAGTCATACCTGTGGTTGCATTCTCTAAGCTGAGTTCTGCACCCTTAGCATTTTCCTTGGTGATGGCATCAATGTTATCAAAGATTGCCGCAGTCAGAGCGTATACATCATCCTCGGATGCATCTGCGCTGACAATCAAGGTTGCCTTTACGGTAACGGTCTTAACATCCTTATCCTGACCCTTATAGGTACCTGCAGGAATCAGGTGTTCGGTGTAGAAGGAGTTGGTCTTCATCAACTTTTCAGCAATCTTGCCGTCGATAGGAACCAGATATGCATCAGTAGAGGTGCACAACTCGGTGATTGCGGGGGTAGGAGGTCCTGCCACGATGAATGCCGCATCAATCTTACCATCCTTCAGCGCATCTGCACTATCTGCGAAGGACTGATACTGAGCCTTGATATCCTTCTCGGTCAGACCTGCCGCTTCCAATACGTCAACTGCGTTGAAGTATACACCGGAACCGGGAGCACCGATAGAAACAGACTTACCCTTCAGGTCGCTAACGGACTTGATTGCAGGGTCCATGGTAACGAGCTGAACTGCTTCTGCATACAGACCTGCTACGGTACGGAAGGTTTCTACCTTACCCTCTTCTTCAAATGCACGAACGCCGTCCCATGCATAAGCCATAACGTCAGACTGAACAGTACCCAACTGATAGTTGCCTGCATCAATACCCTGAATGTTTGCCTTGGAACCATCGGTGGGAACTACGGTTACTTTAATACCTGCATTGTTCATGATGTACTGACCCAGAACACCGCCGTAACCATAATATGTACCGGAAGTACCACCGGTACCCATGGTCATCTTGGCGCTGCCTGCACCGCCGCCGCAAGCCGCCAATGCTACAACCAGCATCAGAGCCAATGCCATTGCTAAAATCTTTTTCATTTGAAACTACCTCCTTGTACTTGTAGGAAATTTATTTTTATGCATTCATTATACAACATAATCAGGAAATTGGCAAGAAATATTTTCCCTTTCAAAAGTTAAAATTTTCCTGTCATTCTGTCTTCTAAATATCTTTCTGTTTCCTCCACTCCGCCAATGAGCAGAATCTCCCAATCTTCCCGGTCACCCTCTACCCAAAAAGAGCGATGCTCCTCCGGATTGTAGATAAGAGTACCTTTCTGCTCTATGCGGAAAAGGGGATTTTCCGGCTCTAAGGCATAGAGAAGTGCCAACTGATCCCAACTGTCCCGTCCAAGTTTCTTGCCGGGAGGTGTAAAGAGTTCGTAGGTTCTTCTCACCGGATGGTCCTCAGGTAAGACTTCCTGAAAGGTGGTTCCGGTAATGATACCGGTACCCCCGGAATTGGCGTAAACCGGAACCGGACAGAGACGGAAAAACTGTTCCGATGCCACCTCGTCCATATTCCAGTTGAAATTCTGCACCTGATCAGGGAATCCCATAGAAACAATGTATTTCACTTTTTTCCGAAAAAGCTCCACACCGGAAAGGGGTGAAATCTCATCCCCTTGTGACATCAGGGCATTGGCAAGGGCGGTCAGCATTCCCACGCAAACTACCACCACGCTCCCATCGGGAGCATCCAAAAGACATCTTCTATATACTTCCACCTCGGAGGGATAGTCCTTGTCCGTCTTGCCAAGGTCTTTGGCAAGTTCCTGATAGAGATTGAACTTTTCGCTATGATTTCGATATGGTTCCAATCGTTTCTCCCCGGCACAAAAGTCAGAGGACAGAGCACCAATGGGGCAATCTACGCCATAATATCCGGCAATTATCTCACAACCGGGCGCCGCACCGGGCGCCACCGAATCGGCAACAATCCCCAAAAGGTCTGCCTTTCCCTTATTTACATACTCCAAAAGGAGCGCCAACGCACCGGCATCGTCATAGTCGGTGTCCATATCGGTATCAAATAGAATCAATGGTTTTTTCTCATCCATTTTTATCACCTCTGTTTTTATGGTATCATACTACTGTTTCTTCGCATAGGTCGGTTTCTTCCTAAAAACAGACCAAATCCTCCATATCCTTCGGCAACGGTGCCTCCACCTGAATTTCCTCCCCCGTGACAGGTTGGAAAAACCGAAGTTTCCCGCAATGAAGTCTGGTTGCCTCGTTCTTTTGGGGCGCACCATACAAGTCATCCCCAAAGATAGGACATCCCAAATAACTCATATGAACCCGAAGTTGATGGGTTCTGCCCGTTAAGGGCATAAGCCGAACCAAAGCAAATTTTTCCTCCTGCTTCACCGTCTCATATCGTGTCACCGCCTCACGTCCATCAGGCGAAACACATCGAAGCACAATGCTCTCTTTCTGTCTGCGGATGGGGGCCTCCAATTGTCCCCACAAAGGGTCGGGGGCACCGTTGGTAATGGCAAGGTATTCCTTTTGGATTCTGCCGAGTTTCATATCTTCCACTAAAATCGCACCTGCCAGCGGATTTTTTGCCACCAATACCACCCCTGACGTATCTTTGTCCAATCGGGTAATGGCACGGAAGATAAAGTTCTGCCCTTTATAATATTCCATCAATCCGTTGGCAAGGGTATCCCCGTGATGATTCTGTGACGGATGGGTAGGCATGGATCTTGACTTGTTAAGAACAATCACATCCTCATCCTCATAAAGCACCAAAAGGGGAATTTTGGCTCCTTCCATAGAAGAAACACCGTCCCGTATGGTGATGCTCAGATCTTGTCCTTCTTTTACTCTTGCCGTGGCAAAAGCAGGATTCCCATTTAACAAAATCCCGTCTGTTTCCTTCTTCAATTGGGTCAGGATGGCGGCCGAAACCCGCAGGTCATTCCGCAAAATATCCTTGATGGATCGTCCCTCTCGGGATGAGTCCACTTTGATTGCAAGCACTCTATCCATAATTCCGTCCTATTTATACAGATAAAATCCGTTACCTTTGATTCGTTGTGACTCAGAAAAGACAATAAACGCCGTATTGTCAATAGCAAGAATCTTCTTCTGGAAGGCCTCGCTTTCGCTCTCTTTCAAGGCACAGAACAGCATCTTTTTCTCCGTATCGGTATAGACACCTTTTACATCAATCAGCGTAACGCCTCGGGGAGAGGAAGAAACCAATTCCTGTGCAATCTCCTCGCCATGGTCGGTAATGACAAAAGCAATTCTGGATATATTCAGACTTCCGATAACAAAGTCAATGAAAAAGCTGGAAATAAACAAGGTCAGAATACCGAACATAGTCAATTCGATATTACGGAAAACAACAAAGGAAACTGCAATGATGACACCATCCACAAACAACAGCATTTTACCGATGGGAATGTGAGGGAATCTGGTCTGGATAATCCTTCCAATGATATCCGTTCCACCGCTGGACGCCCCTGCTGCAAAAGCCATACCGATACCAATTCCATAAAGACCGCCACCAAAAATGACCGCCAAAATCATATTCTCTGTGTAAATGGGCATTAAATTGAACAGTTCGGTGAAGCAGGACAAGATACTGATGACAAACAAGGTTCTTAGAATAAATCCTTTTCCCAACACCTTAAGACCCAGTATCAAAAAGATAATATTAATAATAAAATAAGAGACACCGGGAGAAATCCCCAAGGTATAGTACAAAATGGTTGCAATACCGGACGCACCACCGCCCACCACCTTGTTGGGTGTCAAAAAAGAACCGATTCCAAATCCGGTAAGCATAGCGCCCAGAATGGTCATCAAAAATGAGGTGTTTTTTTTCATCCCATCTCACTCCTTATCACAAAGATTTTCCCCAGTATATCATATTCCTTGCCCCGATGCAATCCCAAAACACAGATTCTGTCTTCGGTTGACAAAATTCAGCATGTTTGGTATATTGGTACTATTAAAAATGAAGAAAATGGAGGGGATACCATGGAAATTCAGGAAGCATATCTTCCGTCTCGGGATAACAACGAAAAAAATATTCTCCGTCTTTCCACAAGACATCCCCGCTCCGGCAAGAAGAACTTTACCGACCATCGGCATCTGGAGTTCCAGATCAGTTACATCAAAAGCGGAAGCGGCATCTATGAGATTGAGAATTCTACCTACTATGTCCGCCCCGGTGACCTGTTCTTCTTTCGGAGCAACGACCTTCATTGGCTCCCCGAAATTGACCCCTATGAACCTATGACCATTGTGGAACTCTTTTTCGACCCCCGTCTGCTCTGGCCCTCCAACAACGAGTTCTTCAACCCGGGTCTGCTCCAACTCTTTGTGGATAAGAGTGAGAATTTCTGCCATCGTCTGGAGCGAAATCATCCCATGTGGAGTCAGATTCAACCTTTGTTTTTAAACATTGAAAACGAGTTTGTGAATCGGGATGCCGAGTATCCCTTGCTGATAAAATTAAACCTGCTCACCATGTTGGTCCTTCTCCAACGACACTTCGGGGTGGATGGAACCACCGAGGTAACAGGACTTTCCTACGGCAACTTTGATGCCATCGAAAAATCCATGGACTATCTCCACGAGCACCTCACCGACGACCTGACCCTTTTGGATCTTGCTCAGGTTGCCAATATGAGCGAGACTTACTACTCCTCGGTCTTTAAGAAACTGAACGGCATCTCCCCTTGGGGTTACATCTCCGCCAAGCGGATTGATCTTGCCAAGCATTATCTTATGGAAAACAAAGGAACCATGCTGGAACTGGCACTTCGTTGCGGTTTTAAAAACACCGCCAACTTCAACCGAACCTTCAAAAAATACACCGGAGCAACCCCCAGCGAGTATAAAGCAAAACACTCCCATAAAGTGTTGTAATCAAAAAAGTGCGCCTTTTGGCGCACTTTTTATTTGCTGATATCCGTTCCGTTGAGTACCACTTGCTTGCCGTTCTTCACGGTAAGTTCCTCTTCGGTACATCGAACCGAAACATTTTCCATGATGATGTTCTCCACATTCTCTAAGAAGATACCCTCACCCTTCACCAGTTTCCGATCCGGCGCCAACACCGCATGGAGGCCTTCCTCGTTACCAATCACTTCAAGATCCACATCTTTCATGGTTACATTCTTAACCGGCATTTCGGGGAGTCCGTACATATAAATGCCTACTCCTTTGATATTCCATGCTTTGATGTTAGAAATCTCCACATCCGCCAGAACCGGAGTCAATTCATTCACCTCTTTGACCTCTGAGGAAAAAATTTCTTCGGCGGGCATATTCCATTTTCCGCAATTGTAGTAAGTGTTAAAGGTAATACAGGCATGGACCCCATCCATCCGAATGTTGCTGATGTTCAGCCCCTTGACATATCCGCCACGGAATCTTCGGGTTTTAATCCGAATACCTCGGTCGGTGTTTCGGAACACACAGTTGCTTACGGTAACATTTTTCACGCCACCGGACATTTCGCTGCCGAACACAATACCACCATGGCCATGCGCCATGACACAATCGGTTACCGTAATATCCTCACACGGATACTGTTTCTGAAGAAGATCGTCCTCGGTTCCTGATTTAATGGTAACACAATCGTCTCCCACATCCAGCACACAATTGGAAATCCTCACATTCTTACAGCTTTCCGGATTAATGCCATCGGTATTGGGCGATTTGTAGGGATTTTGAATCTTAATTCGTTCCACCACCACATTCTCACAACAAATGGGATGCACCGTCCAACAGGGGGAATTGTAAATATTAATATCCGTAATGGCCACATTCTTACACCGTATAAAACTGATGGTTCTGGGACGAACCAAGTCGGACTTTCCGCTCTTCCACCAGGGTTCTCCCTGAGCATCAATAACGCCGCCGCCATTGACGGTAACATTTTCACAATCCAAGGCTGAAATCAAGCCCCAATGTCCTGCACGCGTATATCCTTCCACGCCCTCAATCATGGGAAAGTCCGCAAAATTCTGACTTCCCAAAAGGGTTGCCCCCGCCTCTATGGTCAGGGTCATATTATTATAAAGAAAGATGGTACCGGTCAGGTATTCCCCCTTGGGAAACACCAATGTTCCGCCGGTTTCTGCCATCTGCTTGGTCAATTGGTTGATGGCTTCGGTATTGTTGGTCACACCGTCCCCCACAATCCCGTGCTCTAAAACGTTGTATATCATGCCTTTTAATCTCCTCAGATAATCTTATCATCCAATGGGCATTATAACAAAAAAATCCAAGAAAAACAAGAATAATTTCTTGCCTTTCTTGGAATTTTTGCTGTATCGTACTACACAACGTCGGTATTCACGGTAATACAGCTGCTAAAGCAATGATTGATTCCCGTATCTTGTTCCAGCACCGGTTCCTCCAGCTCAGGAATGCGGTCAAGTTCTCCCTGCATCCACTTTTCCAATCGCTTCTTACAAGCCGAAAGTCGGAGCATCACGCCACCCAAACGAGACTCTTGCACCTCAAAACCGTGAGGTTTGCGCACCGAATACCAAAGAGTTTCAAACGCCTGATGCATTAACTGAATCTTCTCCACCGACTTGTCGTAATCGGGAAGAATTGTTGCCATTTTTTCTCTATCTCCGCTTAAGTATGCCTCTCGGGTACGGATTCCCAAGGTCGCCTTGACGCTGAGAACATCTGCAAGGCGGGTGTAGAAATCAAACATAAGTTTTAAAACCCCCTCTGCCTCCACACTACCAATTTTCTCCGCCAGATTCTTGTAGAAGGTTCCGTCCTCCATACCGCAACGGTAATCACGAATTCCCATGAAGGGATCGTTGTAAAGCAGATACCTTGAGGATGCTTTCGCATGCTTTCCCCCGGGCAAATCCAGAGAGTCCAGCAAAACAAAATCATCAAAGTCCATACCTATAATCTCTTTGAACTTCTTCTTGATGCTTTCCATATCCGTATTTCCACGCACTCTCTCTGCCTGGAACATCAAGGAAGGCAGAACTGCATAAGGAGTACATTCCGCACCGTCATCTCCCCAGATACTGAAGATGTAGCCCTCCACCTCTTCCTCAAGGCAGGCAGTAATTGCAGCTTCGCTGGTGTTGATACTGTAGGTGTTATCCGGTGCAAACCCACGCCAAGTCCAGGCACCGCCACAGAAATAGACTTTCCGACGGAAGAGTTTTGTTCTCTGAATCATCTCCCGATAGTGTTCCGCTTCCAAATGGTAATAGTCCCAGTAGGTCAGTACAACATCCTCCGGCAATGCCGCTCTTTCTAAAATCCGAGTCGTATCCACCTTGTCGTATTGGTTGCCACGGCCGCCCTGACCTGCCGCCAATTTGCAGAACATATCACTCCAGACTATCGGTTCAAGTCCGTATTTTTTCACAATATCGCAGACCCGATGCAAATGTTCATTGATAATATCAAAACGCTCCCTATGACCATTGCGCACGGCGTATACACCGTTTCCGATATGATACGCCTCGTCCATACCGATATGAATTTTCTTGGAGGAGAAATATTGGGAGCAGGCTTTTATCATTTTCTCAATCAGTTGGTAGGTCTTCTCTTCCCCCACAAGAAGAATGTCATCACAGTCATTCACATCCTTGTAAGTAAACTGCCAGTTGAATATTCTTTTCAGGTGGGACAAGGTTTGGATACAAGGAATCAACTCCATCCCAAGTTCCTGACAATAACGATCCAAATCCTTAAGTTCCTCCTGTGTGTACCGACCACGCAGATGACCAAAGTAGGGTTCCCCCGGAATCTCGTAGGTATCCTCGGTGTAGATCATCAAGGAATTATAACCCATTTTCTTCAGGATGTTTGCAAATTCCTTCAACGCATCTATGGTCATAACGCCATTTTTGGAGCAGTCAATCATGACACACAACATTTTATCCATTCCCTTCTCCTCCTACCGTAATTCCAAAAACATTCCACCCTGATTTTATCACAGTCGACCAAAGATAACAAGAGTTATTTATACTTTTGTTGCCATACTGTATCCAAATGCAAGTCCTACCCAAAAGAAAAGTGCGGTCATACGACCGCACCTTTTTTAGTCTTCTTTTTTCAGTTCAAAGGTTCTGAGAATATCCGCAACTTCCTCCCTGTTCTTTTCAGAATATGCCACCTCAGGATATCCGGCAATGGCCAGATACAAATCTCCCTTTTTGAGATAGCCGTAAACCTGGAAGTAAACTGTCTCACCATCCTCGGTGGTTCGGTAGGAAAAGACACCGAACGTATTTTTCCCCAACGTTTTCTGAGTGGTACTCTCCAAAATCTCATTGGATTTCTGAATGGCAAGCTTCGCCTCTAACCGCTTTACCTCATCAACCACAGAAGGATATCCCCATTGGGTGGCATCTGTCTTCTGGAGGGAAATCCCCACGCCACTGTATCGATTATACAATGCCGTACTTACACTGGAAATTTGCTTTTCCTGATAGCTTACCGGAACCTGAACCGTACCATCATCGCCGAATGCCACAGCAAAGGTCTCTTCCTCCTCATCCGGCATATTCCGCATCAAAATTCCTGCTTCATTGGGGTCCAAAAGCTCTGCCGAAACGCTATTTAAGAGACCGGATACATACTCATTCATATTTTCCATAGGGAGTTTTACGTAAATGGTCACGTTGTAGGTGTACTTTCCCAAACAGAAAAATACGTCTCTCATGTACTCCTCACCGGAAGTTTTGTTCATAGTATAACTATATTCATATGCGGAAAATTCTCCATACTGCTTCTCGGCAACACCGTCACTGAACTCAGAAATTTCCTCATTGGTTGTTGCCTTGTTCCGCTGAAAATCCGCCTCTGCCATGGTCTTGGCATCTCCCACCTCCGCGGTGGAATAAACTCCAAAAGCAATGGTAGAACGGTCATCATCCGGCTCAAAGGACATAAACTGAAATACATTCAGAGATCCCTCGGTATCCAACTGATAGTGATTCTCCGGAATATCCATACCAATCTTCAAATGTTCATCAGAGAATCGACGGATGCCGTTTTCCACCGTAGACATATCATGGAAATCCTCTTCCCGAATACCTAAATCAAAGGTATCCATAATCCGGATTGCCTCGTCCTTTTCCTCGGTGGCTTCCAGATCAAAAGCACCATAGACCATGTAAATATATTTGGGGGTTACAATCTGCCGGATATTCCAGAAGGACTCCTTATCTTTTCCTTGGAAATGCATGGTTTGTTTGTTCTTGTTGTTGGTATTTTTATCTGCCTTAATCAGGGTTGAACCATGAAAACCCGCTTTTATGTCAGCAAAATCTTTCTCAAAGTTGTAGTCCTCAGATACAGCATAAATATCAATCTCAATATATCCGGCTTTATTCTCAAAGGCAGTATAGGTTCCTGCAAAAGTTCGCTCTACCATGGGCATATCCACCGGGTTTTCCATGTTCCAGTTGTAGTAACTGTCCCCGATGTACTTACTGTCAACGGCACCCTCCAGCAAGCCACCCGATCCGGCAGCTTCTTTGACTACGGTAATCTTCTCCGTTTCCTCATCATAAGAAACCGTTGCCCCGAAATTCTCAGAGATAAACCGCAGCGGAACCATGGTATACTCGGTAGGCAACTCCGGTGCTGCAAGGAGCGTTTCTGCCTTTCCGTTCACCTCAGCGATGGGGTTGCCAATCTGCAAGAGAATAGACACCCCGGGATAGGTCAATGTAATAGATTTTGTCGCATCATCCCAATCCACCGTTGCGCCAAATGCCTCGGTTATCACCCGCAAGGGAACAAGGGTTACCCCCTCCCCGACAACATAGGGTTTTTCCACCGTAACCGCTTCTCCATTGATGAGCAGGGTTTCATCCCCGACACAAAAAGTAATCTCTACCCGTTTCTCTTCTGCAAAAACCATTCCTGACGGGAGAATCATCATCACTGCCACAAATAAACTAAGTAATCTTTTCCACATCTTCATACTGTCATCTCCTTCTTGTTATATGGTAACTTCCTTTTGTGCGCTGTCTCTTGTACAAACAATATGCAGGCTTCCGATATAGGTCTTTTTGATTGCCTCGTTCCAATCGGCAACAGAATGAACTGCCACCCCGTTTACAGCGGTAATCACATCCCCCTGCACCAGTTGAGATATCCCCGATCGCTTTACCGTAATCCCCTTGGTAGTGGGAAGACCAATCTTTGCCTCCCAAGAATTTTCTAAGGTAATATCCAGCTCAGGGCGGTTAATTTTTCCATTGGCTTCAAACTGAGCAATCGCATACTGCACCGTATCCACCGGGATGGCAAACGCCATATTCTCAATGGATGCACTGACATATTTGGAACTGTTGATGCCAATCAGCTCTCCTTTGGTATTCACAAGAGGTCCACCGGAGTTCCCCGGATTCACTGTAGCATCAGTTTGAATCAGCTTATAGTAGGAATCCGGCAATGCCACCTCGGAGGCACAGATAATTCCTTTGGTTACGGTGTTCCGCATAGAAAGGGAAACCGGAGTGCCAATGGCAAGGGCAGTCTTTCCTGAGGCCACGGATTCCGCCTTTCCCATAGTAATCGGTGTCAAACCAACCTGTTCCACCTTAACCACTGCCAAATCCGACGTTTCATCACTGTAAAGTACCTTGCCGGGGAACATATTTCCGTTACTTAACACCACCGTCAAATTCTTAAGATCCTTCACCACGTGGGCGTTGGTGATAATATGTCCGTTACTCTTGTATATCACGCCGGAGCCGTGAACTGTAGGGTTGTTGTAAGAATCCACCACACTGGAGGATGCCTGATTCCCCACAATGGTAACCACGCTGGGACTGACCTGCTCCACCACTTTGGCAATCATATCATCCTCGGTAAAGGTAACAAACACACTTTGGGTCTCTTCATCCCACACTACGTCAGCACCCAATGCTTCGGATACAGCCCGTACCGGCAGATAGGTTCTGTCATTTGACATAATCACCGATTCATTGACGCGCATTCCGTTCACGTAGACCCTGACCCCGCTCTGAGCAAAGACAGTACCCAACAGCAAAGCTCCGCCAAGAATGCTTGCAATCAGCATCTTTTTCGTTCTTGTTTTCATCCTCTTCGCTCCTCTCATGATTTTTGACTTTTTTGTTTCTTTTCCACATTCTACCACGGATTGGCAGAATTGACAAGTAGTTTCCCCCAAATTGGCCTGTACACAAAAAAAGTGCGACTCATTGAGTCGCACTTTTTGATTGCATCAAACTTACATATCAGCCAAAGCAACCTTCTTGCCATCCTTGAACGCCTTGTTAGCGGCTTCAACCAAGATGGTGTTCACAACACCCTCTTCGATGCCGGGCTTGTATTCCTTGCCGGCAATCAGGCAATCAACAAAGGTCTGAATCTGGTCGATGAATACCTGCATACCATTGATGGGTTCGATGTCAACCGCCTTTACGCCATCCAAAGTAGCCAGCAGGATTCTGTCGGGTCTTTCCACTCTCATGGTACCCTTATCACCAACAAATACCATGGTGATATCGTTGGGAGCCCACTTGGAGTTCATGGAGTAGGAGCTCATGAGCTGACCCTTTACGCCATTGCTGTATTCCACATTCAGGAATGCTCTGTCTTCTCTGGTCCAACCCTCGGAGTATCTCAGGTCAGCTTCTACGGACTCAGGAACTGCGTCCATAATCCAGTTGATCAGGTCATAGTCGTGGATAGAAAGTTCATACATACAACCGGTCTTCTTAACCCACTCGGTTCTGTAGTCTTCCTTGAAGGGCTGGTTCTTACATACAGAGAGGCCGAACAGTTCGCCAACTTCTCCAACCAGTTCCTTTGCCTTAGCAAATACTGCTTCGTATCTCATCTTGAAGCCGATACCAACCTGCAGACCGGTTTCCTTGCTCTTCTTCAGAAGTGCCTTTGCCTCGTCTACATCGGTGGTGATGGGCTTTTCACAGAATACGGGGATACCTCTGTCCAGAAGATCCATTACGATGGGGTAATGGGTGGAAGGAGGGGTAACAACGCTAACGAGGTCCAGCTTCTCGGGAACATCGTCAATGCTCTTGTATGCCTTACCTCCGTACTTTTCTACCAGTGCTTCTGCTCTTTCGATGTTAGAGTCGATGAGAGCCACCAGTTCTACCTGTTCAATCTGAGAATATGCATTTGCATGCTGGTTGCCGATACCTCCGCAACCGATAACGCCTACTTTTAACATAGTTTTATCCTCCTGTTTGTTCTATTACAGAACGCTCTTTAAGTAATCGATACACTGAGGTACACCAATATCAGCATTGGGCAGCTGATCAGGATACCATCTCTTCTCGTACTCGAAAGCAACAAAGCCATCGTACCAGTCGAGCTTCTTCATGATCTTATCCCAGGGAACGATACCCTTACCAACGCAGCAAGCCTTTCTTGCATCGCCTTCCATGAAGTAGTCCTTACAATGAACGTAAGCAATGATATCCTTCTGTACTTCATAGGTGTGTTCCCACTCTTCATCAGTATCGTGCATAACGTTTGCAGGGTCATACAGAGCTCTTACGTTGCTGCTTGCAACCGCATTGATCAGTTCATAAGTAGCCTGACCGGTTCTGGTCATGGTACCGGGATGGTTCTCGATCAAAACGGTAACGTCATTCTTAGCAGCCAAAGGAGCAACTTCCTTCAGTGCTTCTACGGTCTTTGCCCAGTTTTCTTCATCGGTACCGCCAGCCTTGTTGGAACCGCCGTAAGAACGAACATACTTTGCGCCCATCTTGTTTGCCAATACGATAGCATCCTTCAGGCCCTGAATGTTCTCTTCACGGATCTGGTCATCTGCATTGTTGATCTGCCAGAAGTAAGGAGTCAAGGTGATAACGCCGTAAGGCAGTTTCTTGGAAGCGTCCATAACTTCCTTTACCAGTTCGTCAGGTGCGCCGATCCAGAATGCGCCGCCTTCCTGACAAGCGATTTCGATTGCGTCAAGATTAACACTGCTGTAAAGATCGATAGCCTCAGCAACGGTCTGCTCAGGCGTTCCCATTGTGTGTCCTACAAATTTCATTTTGGTTTCCCCTTTCGTTTTTGCAAAATATCTTCATTTTGACACCTTCATTATAGCAAGCATTTCTTGAAAAATCCACAACATTTTTATGATATTTGCAAACTATTTTATGATTTTGTGTTACAAAACTTTTTCGAATGACCGGTTTGTTAAACGATAGGATTGGCATTCCTCGTCGCCGGTTCGGAGAAAGGTCACAATTTTTCAAGCACGACTAAAATTGTTTGAAGAAAAAAGAGACCCCAAAGGGTCCCTTTTATTCTTCAAACAATGGTGTAGAGAAGTATCTCTCTGCAGTATCAGGAAGAACCGTTACTACGGTCTTGCCCTTGCCCAGTTTTTTTGCAAGTTTGATGGCTGCCGCTACATTGGTTCCGCTGGAGATACCACACATGATTCCTTCTTTTGCCGCCAGGTCTTTGGAAACCTGAATGGCCTCTTCGTCTTTGACTATGCAGATGTCGTCATAGATTTTGGTGTTCAGCACTGCCGGAATGATACCATCACCGATGCCCATTTGAATATGGGTGCCGATGGAGCCACCGGAAAGGATGGCTGCATTCTCAGGCTCTACCGCCCAGATGGTCATGTCCGGATTCTCTGCCTTTAAGGTTTCGCCAATGCCGGTAATGGTTCCGCCGGTACCGATACCGGAGCAGAAACCGTGGATGGGGCCTGCCACTTGTGCCAGGATTTCTTTTCCTGTTTGTTCTCTTTGAATCTGGGGGTTGGCAGGATTTTCGAACTGTTGGGGAACAAAGACCCGAGGGTCTTCCTTCTCCATGTTTAATGCTATTTGCAGACATTCCTCAATACAATCACCGATATTGCCTGCATCATGAACCAGAATCACTTCGGCACCGTAATGACGAACCAACAGACGACGCTCCTCACTAACCGAATCGGGCATGATGATACGGGTCTTGTAGCCAAGAACCGCACCTACCAAAGCAAGGCCGATACCCTGATTGCCGGAGGTAGGCTCCACGATGATGGAGTCCTTATTCAATTTTCCGTCCCGTTCAGCGGCACGAATCATATTATAGGCTGTTCTTGTTTTGATGGAACCGCCCACGTTTTGGCCCTCTACCTTTACCAGAATTTCCGCACTGTCTTCGGTCACAATTCTGTTCAGGCGAACCAGGGGGGTGTTCCCTATAGCCTCCAAGATATTATTGTATATCATATATCCACCTCTATTATTTCCAAAAAATCTCACCATATCATTATATGGTGTTTGGATGGTTTTGTCAAATAAAAGTTTTGGAGCGTTCCACCTTTTTCACTCGGCAGTGTGCAGAGGAGCGGTGACGCTCCACCCATTGCCGGACATAGTTTGCGGTAAAGATTTTCTGCGGTTGCCGAGCCACTTTTTTCACAAATTGAGTGCGCAGAAATTTGGATGAAATTTGTCCGGCGCAAGATGAGGGATGGAAGGAGTGTACTCCTTGTACATGACTGTCATTCCTCGTCGACGATTCGGACAAAGGTCGCAATTTTTCAAGCCCGACTGGAAAAAGCTTTTCAAGCACGCCTGTAGATATGAACAAATAAAAGCGCATCGGGTATCAAACCCGAGGCACAATTTTATTTGTTCATATACTTTGCAACTTCGGCTGCAACCAACTTGGTAATCTCTTCAATACTTGCCTGAGAGAAACCTGCATTGGGGCTGAAGTCTGCCTTATTGGTACTGCTGAAGAGTTCCATCTTCTTCAGGGTTTCCTGCTTGATTGCTTCTACTGCCGCAGGAATCAGGTCGATGATACCCTTGTTCATATCGGTGAAGCGCTTGAACTCAGCCTCTACTGCCGCAACGTTGATATC
>JAZRCD010000098.1:0-7801 GCA_045635425.1 Ructibacterium sp.
TTATATTTAATTTTTTACAAAACTTGCGAACAAACTCCGCATCCCGATCCGCTTCCTCGCCACGGATACCGTGATGAATATGCGCTCCATAGATACGGATACCAAGTTCTTCTTTGAGTTGGTTCAGAATGTGCAGAAGACACACCGAATCCGCTCCTCCGGAAACACCTATCAAAACAGTGTCTCCTTTTTCGAAAAGTCCATGTTGACGAATGGTTGTCCGCACCTGTTCCAATATCTGCATTGTATTACATTGCATGATCGCCGCTCCAGTCTGTAAACATGGTATATTCACCGATCCATGTCAGGTATTCGTACCCGACTTCACCGTTTCTGTGTTTTGCAAAATTACATTTTGCCTTATTGGGTTCTTCCGCATCCTCATGGTAATATCCCTCACGATGCAGGAACATAACCATATCCGCATCCTGCTCAATGGCACCGGAATCACGGAGGTCACTCAAAAGCGGTTCTCTCTTTTCCTTATCCGAAGCACGGCTGAGCTGGGACAATGCAATAATGGGAATATTCAAATCATTTGCCAGAATCTTAAGGGTTCTGGAAATTTCGGAGATTTCCTGCTGACGATTTCCGCCTCGGCTATTACCGGTAATCAACTGAAGATAGTCGATAACAACCAGGTCAAGACCTTTATCAAGCATCAATTTCCGACAACGAGCACCGATTTCTGCAACTGTGATACTTGAGGTATCATCTACATAGACACCGGCTTGTTCCAAAACGGCAATAGCATCACCGATTTTTCCCCATTCCTCGTCCTTGATATCACCCTTCTTCAACCGCTCAGCACTAATTTTTGCCTCTGTACTGAGCAATCTGCTTGCAAGTTGGATACCGGGCATTTCCAGGCTGAAAATTGCCACGTTTTTCTTCGCCTTAACCGCCACATTCTTCGCAATATTCAAAGCGAAACTGGTCTTACCCATGGCAGGACGTGCAGCTAAGATAATCAATTCCGCAGAATGTAATCCGGAGGTTCTTCTGTCAATATCAATAAATCCCGTGGGAATTCCGGTAACACCTGTATCTCTTTGAGAAAGTTCTTCCAAACGATTCAGGTTATCGGTCAAATACTGTCCGACATGAACCAAACCCTTTGAATTACGCTGATTGGAAAGATCAATCACACCTTGTTGTGCCGCAGCCAGGATATCATCTGTCTTTTCGTCACCACGATAGCACTTGGTTCGAATATCCTCTGCCAGACGAATCATCTGTCTTTGCACCGCTTTTTCCCGAACGATCGCACCATAATAGCCTGCACGTTCAATACTGGGCACCAGATTGGCAACTTCGACCACAAAATCAATACCGCCAATCTTCTCCAAAGTTCCCCTAAGCGTCAAATGCTCCTTCAGGGTAATCAGGTCGATGGGTTTACCCAAATTATATAATTCAACGATTGCCTCAAACAACTCACGATGTCTGGAAATATAAAAATCATTGGCACGAACCTTGTCCAACACATCCGGGATACAGGTCCGATCCAGATAGATGGCACCCAACACCGATTGTTCGGCTTCATTGCTAAACGGCATAGAAAACTCCTCTACACCCTGCAAAACTTCGTTGTTTCTCTCTTCCATAATTTCACCTGCATTTCTCTTGAAAACAGTTTAATTTTCTTCTGTTACCTCCACCTTGAAGGTTCCAACAATTTTGGGATACAAGGTTACTTGTACCTCACGGATTCCGCAACTCTTGATTCCGTCAGGCAGATCAATCTTTCTCTTATCCACTGTGATGTTGAACTGTTCCTTCAATGCCTCAGCAACATCTTTGGAGGTAATGGAGCCAAAAAGACGTCCTTCTTTACCGGCCTTTGCAGTGAGTTTGACCTTCACTTCCTTCAAACGCTCTGCAATATTATTTGCTTTGAGTTCCTCTTGATTTCTTTTATACTGCTCTGCTCCCTTTTGCCCTTCCAGTTCATTGAGTGCCTGCTTGGTTGCAACTCGAGCAAGGCCCTTGGGCAACAAGAAGTTATTAGCATATCCGTCGCTGACGTTAATCAAATCGCCTTTCTTTCCTTGTGCTTTTACATCCTTTAACAAAATAACCTGCATGATGTCTCCTCCTTTTATTTCTTATTCTGTATTATTCATACAACGTATCGTCTATGGCGGTTTTTAATTCTTCTTCCGCCTGATCAAGACGATCGTTTGTTAATTGGGCTCCCGCAATGGTAATATGACCACCGCCACCCAACTTTTCTAAAATAACCTGTACATTGATTTCACCCAGTGAACGACCGCTGATTACTATGCGATTTCCTACCTCTGCCAAAACAAACGAGGCTTCAATACCACGAATGTTAAGCAAATCATCCGCCGCTTGCGCCACCACCAGTTGCATATCCTTACTCTTCTCGGAACATACCGCAATGGCAATATTGTCACGATAAATCCGAGCGCTACTGATGATTCGTGATTTCTGGAGATAGAGTTCCATATCGTTACTGAACAGTCTGCGTACATTAATCGGATCTGCACCCTTTCTTCGAAGGAAGGATGCCGCTTCAAAGGTCTTGGTTCCTGTTTTGAAGGTGAATCCCTTAGTATCAAGATAGATACCGCTGTAAAGAGCTTCTGCTTCATAAGGAGCCAAATGCTTATCACAATCCAAATACTGCAAAATCTCCGTTACCATTTCGCAGGAAGAGGATACGTAAGGCTCGTGATACGAGAGTACCGTATTGGCAATACAATCCTCGCTGCGACGGTGATGATCAATCAACACCACATTCTTACACCGCTCCAGCACATTGGGATATTCAACAATACCGGGACGGTGTGTATCTACCACAATCAAAAGGCTATTGGGCGTAAGCATATCCGTAGCCCTTTCCTCACCAATGATTCGCTGATGATACTCGTCATGGGAGAGCAACTCCCTCAACATCAAAGGTGTATGGTTTCTCTCTCGATTGGCAACGATATACGCTTCTGATCCCAATGTTCTGAATATTCGGAAAAGTCCAACGGATGCGCCCAAACTGTCGGCATCTCCATTGACATGACCCATAATAAACACTCTGTTGAAGTTTTCCGACAGATCCCGAATACCATGTGCAACTACACGAGCTTTCACTCTGGTACTCTTTTCTATTTCACGACCTCTTGCACCGTAGAACTGGAAGCCTACATCAGTTTTGACAACAGCCTGATCTCCACCTCTACCCAATGCCATATCCAAGGCCGCATCTGCCAATTCCTCATTTTCCTGCAAAGTATCTTTGGATTGACCAATACCGATACTGAATGTAACGGGAATTCTGTTTCCTTGAGAAATCTGTTTCGCTTCTTCTAAGATAACAAACTTCTCATCCCAAAGGGGTTGGAACTTTGCCGCCTCAAAAAGAATCAAGAATTTATCACGATCGTAACGAACCGAAACGCCCTGACCTTTTTCTACCCACCGATTGACACAATGTTCGATTTCTGCAATCAAGGAGCCGTGATTGGTGTTTTGTGTTCCCTTGAATACTTCGTCATAGTTATCAACCAGCAACGAGCACACAACGGTCTTCTTATCCGTGATTTTCTTCTCCAACATCATTTGTTCGGACATATCCGTAAAGTAAATGCCAATCAAACGACTTTGTGCATCTTCCTTTTTAACAACAATGGCCTTTCCTGTTACCGTATAGGGTTTTTCACGGAAGGTCAAACTTTGCGGTACGGATTCGAGATTTTCCACAAAAAAACTAAATTGTAAGTCCGAGAACAATTGTTGCACGGTTTCTCCATACAATTCTTCCCGTCCAACCATAGCGGAAAACGCCTTGTTATACCATTGGATCACACCCTGTACATCTGCAATCACCATAGGCGACGGGAATGTCAATACCGCTGTGCGAGTTGCCATTTCTGTACAGAATGAAAAATCACCCAACTGCTCGATCAGCAACTTCTTTCGACGTATAGATGAAATGATACCTACCACGACAACCACACCGGCAAAACCAAGTTGCATATAGCCCATTATTCTCCAAGCATCCCCTCTGAGAATACTTTGAGAAATCATCAGCCCACCAAAAATCAGAAAAACAAGAACAATCCACAAGAACTCTTTCAGGAAGATTCTTCTTCTCATTCCTTTTAAACCTTTACTCATAACCAATTCGTTCCTCTCTGGACCGGAAACCTACCACGCTATCTATAACACCCAGAATGCACATTACCCGAAGGATCATTCCAACAAACAGATAACCGAGGAATAGTACCAAAAGATACACAATTCCACGAAGGTAACCGGATGGGACTTTTTTGCGGAACCAATAGTCTATCAAAGAAATACCGCAAATTGTAAAATACACATATATCAATGCAATCATATTCTGAAGGGATGCCGTCCATATGTTTATATCCTTCGAAACAGAAACGAAATAAAGAACGATACCCAGATAACCCAACATCTTTGGAGCATAAATTGCCCAGAAGGGGCGATAAAGAATTCTGATTGGTCTTGTTCTATGCAAGATAAACGCGCCTATCATAAAGAACAAATAACTCATACAAACAGCAAGTCCGATCAGAATTGCAGGAAGATACAATAACACAAACTCCCGTGTCATCTCTACCGCTTGATTCACTGCATTTTTTATATCACTACTTTCAGCCGGTAGTTGATTTCCCATAGCATCAAAAGTCGCCAACACCTGTGTACGGCTATTTTCCAACACGCCATTCAAGGTGTTTGCAATACCATTTCCGCCACCCATAGCATTGAACATGGCCAGTTGTAACACCATGCCGAGAAGCAAAACTGCCGCTCCGGAAAAGATGATTGTTGTAAAAGTTTTCCGAACTCTAAGCGTATACCCCAAAACCATACCGGGGAGGAAGTTCATCAAACCAAGCAACAAAGACACTACGATATTTTGTGTTATTAAAAACGTAATCGCCACTGCCAAAACCAAGGACGCCGTCAAAACTTTTACCCCGTGTCGCATACCAAGATACATCATGGGAACACTTGCTAAAATTGTCATTAAAACCATCAGGGGTGAAACAAAAACCCCAATCAAGATCAAGACCCATGACAAAATGGTGCACACACCTGTTTCTATCAAAGCCTTCACTTTGTTTCCATTCATGTTGCTAACCTTCTTACTTTTCTATGTATTCATAAACCGGAACAGCATGTCTGCAAAGTCTTCCAAAATGAGTTCTTATGCATCTACCTTCCCAGTTTAAAATTCTAATTAGACTATTCTATAATAATACCAAAAAAACACAGTAATTTCAACTGTTTTTTTCACAAAAATCAAATATTTTTTTCAATTCCACCTATCTCTTTTTCACCACTCCTTTCGTTTTTTCATAGCACATTCTAAACCTCTTTGGCATATACTGCATACAGACAGAAATAAGGAGGGAAATCTCTTGATATATATACCCTTGACCGACTTGGAATTTAAAAAATCTGCAACCATTCATTCCTTACACTTATCCGGTGAACTTCGTCGAAGATTGTTGGATTTGGGCTTTGCTCCCGGCATTCCCGTTACACCACTTTTTCGCAGTCCCCTTGGGGACCCTACCGCCTATGGAGTCTTAGGTACTGTAATCGCACTGCGTAAGGATGAAGCCGGACAAATTGATGTTACTCTCTCTGCAAAGGAGGATTCCTGATGCGAAACTATCGGGTCCTGTTAGCAGGGAACCCAAATGTAGGGAAAAGTACTGTCTTCAATGCATTGACGGGTCTAAAACAACATACGGGAAACTGGTCCGGAAAAACAGTAGATCTTGCTTCAGGAAATTTTCAAATTGGAGATTCCGTTGTTACAATACAGGATCTACCCGGAACATACTCTTTGATTTCTTCCTCTCCCGAAGAAGATATTGCCGGAAACGCCTTGTGTTTCCATTCTTACGACTTAGTTTTGATGGTGGTGGATGCCACATGCCTCTCAAGAAACATTAATCTGTTGCTCCAAATCACAGAAATCACTCCTCGCATTGCATTATGCGTCAATCTCCTTGACGAAGCCAAGCGGAAAAATATTTCTATCAATCTCAAAAAATTGGAGAAAGAACTGCAACTTCCTGTCATTGGAATCTCTGCCCATAAACAACATGATATTGGAAAACTAAAGGCTTTTTTAAGTTCCTGTTTATCTGAATCCGGTAATATCTCAAAAAGCATAATCACGCCACAGTATTCTCCTCCCGTAGAACACGCCATTGAAATGATCGAAAATAGTCTTCCCGATACACCTTATGGCGCCAAACGCTACTTTGCCATTCGCCTTTTAGATCGGGAAAGCTATGCAGATTCCTCGGAGCAGATGCATTTTGGAGATGATGTCAAACAAGCGCTTAAGGAGGCAAAAGATTATCTTCAAAACCGTGGATACACCCACATAGATATACGAGATGCATTGGTGGAATCCTTTCATACCATGTCCTTGAATATCACACAAACATGCACGAACACTCACCAACCCGCCTCATTAAATACGGGAGTTTGGGACAACATCATAACCTCAAAATGGTTAGGGTTTCCGCTTATGATCTTTTTTGGTGCGCTTCTTCTATGGATTACTATTGTTGGCGCTAACGCCCCATCCGGTTGGTTTATGCGCTTTTTTCAGTGGTTGGAGCCATATTTATGCCAACTTCTTGATCTTCTTTCTTTTCCAAGGACTTTTTGCTCTCTGCTTATAGACGGTGTGTATCGAACCGTTACATGGGTAACTTCCGTCATGCTCCCTCCCATGCTGATTTTCTTTCCCTTTTTTACTCTTTTGGAGGATATTGGTTTTCTTCCAAGGCTTGCCTTTAACCTGGATCGATGCTTTAAAAAGTCAGGAAGTTGCGGAAAACAAGCCTTGACCATGTGCATGGGGCTGGGATGCAACGCGGTAGGTGTCACCGGTTGCAGAATCATCTCAAACAAAAACCAGCGCATAGCCGCCATGGTAACCAATTGTTTCATTCCTTGTAATGGCCGTTTTTCTCTCCTGATCAGTTTATCATCTCTCTTTATCGGTTCTGTTTTCTGCCCCGGCCTTCATTCTCTTTCTGCTGTTGGATTTCTTTTTTGCCTACTTCTTTGCAGTATCTTTTTCACGCTCCTGATTACATCTCTTATGACGAAATTTTCACAAAAAGCTACCGCTCCATCTTTTTTCTTAGAACTTCCTCCCTATCGAAAACCATGTATTTCTCAAATTTTAATTCGCTCCCTTTTGGATCGGACACTCAAAATTCTTTGGCGCTCTCTGCGCATTTCTGCAACTGCCGGTGTGGTTCTTTGGTGCGCCTCTAATATCACCTTTTATCACACAAATTTGTTTGCCTCAGTTGCCAAATTCCTTAACCCTTTCGGCAATTTAATCGGTATGGATGGTATGATTTTAACCGCCTTTCTTCTGGCTCTTCCTGCAAATGAAATTTTCCTTCCTGTTTTGCTCATGGGCTATTTATCCTCCGGCACAATGCAAGAGATGACAAATCTTCTGGCAATCAAAAACATTCTCCTGCAACATGATTGGAACACACTAACAGCCATCAATGTTATGCTTTTTTCCGTGTTTCACTTTCCTTGTGCCACTACGTTATGGACCATAAGAAAAGAAAGCAACAGCCTTCTCCTGACCACTCTTGCTTTCTTAATTCCATCCATTGTAGCCATTTCTATATGCTTTTTTACAACTCTTTGTTGGAACTTCTTCATTCTCTGACATGCCTTAGCAGTTGCTTCTGCTATGCACAACAGAATAAAAAAAGATGCGGTACATATGTACCGCATCTTTTTTTATTCTGTTGTG
>JAZRCD010000099.1:0-5923 GCA_045635425.1 Ructibacterium sp.
ATTTACGATTGCTGAACCAAATGAAAAAAGATATCATTCTTCGATGTCCTATCATTCCGGGGTATAATGACCGCAAAGAACACTTTGATGCTATTTGTGAGTTGTCAGGTTCGTTAAAGAGTATTCTCGAAATCAATGTTGAGCCATACCACGCCTTTGGAGAAGGTAAATATTCGGCAATGAATCGGGAGTGTCAAAAAATTCCAATGAATACAGATGAGGAAATTGAAGAGATAATTGCATACCTTTGTGCCAATGCAAAGGTGCCCGTAAAAAAAGCATGAATGTCATCTGAATGGTTCCCGAATATAAGAAAAAACACCTCGAAATGGGGTGTTTTTTTGTTTTTCATAATGAGATTATATGGTTAAATATAACAGCAACAGATAGAAATTTTTAAATTTAACCTAACTTTATGGCTAAATTATGACGTTTTTTTGACTTGTGTGGTTGCAATAAAAAAGATATGATAAAGATAGAAAAAGTGGGGAGGGTTGATTTATGAAGGTTAATCATATCTGTTTTTGTTACAGAAACAATCACGAACTTGATTTGAAAATACCTGATAAATCCAATCAGTATCTTTTGGTTTTTGCTCAGCAGGAATCGGATGGATTCCCACAAAATGATGAAAAAATTGAATTCTGTAATGTTATTTTACTCCGCAATCAGGAACTGAGTTCGGATGTTTTTGCTTTTTCGAACGTGGTTGATTATATCGAGTTTGAGCTAGATGATGAGGAGCAAAAGCAGTTGCATGATTCGGATTTTCCTGTCAATAAAATGCTTTCTGTCTATCATTCGCGACAATTGACGGATATTCTTAAGATGATGCATTTTGAATTCTATGACAAAAAGATTCAATGCGGTGAAGTGCTTACTTTTTATTTGCAGTTATTTTTTGTCAAACTATACGAGTTAGCCTCGAAAAATAATGTTGTTAAGAATCAGCCTCAGTTTGAAAAACTTTGCGCAATCAGAACTGAGATATATGCCAATCCATCCAAAAGGTTGTCTGTAAAAGAATTGGCGAGCAAGGCATATTTGAGTGTTTCTTATTTTCAGCATCTGTACAAAGAGTATTTCCATACAACCATTGTTACGGATATGATTGTCAGTCGAATCGAAGAGGGAAAACGATTGCTGATTTCCACCAATTGTACCGTTAAAGAGGTGGCAAAAGAATTGAATTATGGAGATGAAGTTTCTTTTGTTCGTCAGTTTCGGAAAATCGTCGGTACCTCGCCGGGAAAATATAAGGAGCAGTTTTTAAAATCAAAAACATCTTCCGGTAAGTAGTGGCTTTAACCAATAAAAGCAGGTCAATGATGACCTGCTTCTTTTTTATATTGAGAAGGAGTGATGCCGGTACTTTCTTTGAAGATACGATTAAAGGTGTTTGGTGCAGAAAAGCCGCTTTCTTGGGCTATTTCAAGGATATTGCTGCGTTTTTTGCTGCGAAGTAATTTCTTGGCATATTCAAGTCGATACATGGAAACCAACTTGGAAAAATGAACACCGGTCAATTCGTGTAAGCAATGAGATAAGTATTTTTCGTTATAACCAAATGTTTTAGCAATTTTCTTCAGTGAAATGTTTTCCCTGAAGTGCTCCGAAAGATAGGAGATCACCTCTTGGTAGAGAATGCTGTCAGTTCGTCTTGCTTGTTCGAATTCACAACGCGCAAGAATTTGTTCACCAATCAGGTTTAAATATCCGCTGATACGCATAAAATCTTCTTTTTTAAGATGATAAAAAGTGTCCAAAAAGTTAGTCATGTTTGAAACATCGTCTGCGAAAGGTTTTAATCGATTATCCTTTAATTTGTGGAAGAACAGAGGGATTAAATCGTTGGAAAAAACAGCGCAAATTACCTTTGCATCGGGACAATCGTATTGGTGGATATAATTGGGCGGAATCCAAATCAAATGCTTTTCAGGTAATGGTATTGTTACGCCGTTGATGGTAACCATTCCCACCCCTTCTTGGCAATACAGAAATTCGCTATACTCATGGAGATGGCTTTCCATAATCCAACCATCGTGGAATCTGCAACGAAAATCCAATTGTCCGTTGAAGTTTTCAATTTGATAAATCATCGTTCTCACCTAACCTTCTGGCTATATTATGCCTTATTTTGACTTGCGTGTCAAGAAAAAAACATATATAATATATGATGACAAGAAAGGAGTTGTGTTTTATGCAATGGAGCAAAGAAAGAATTTGGGATTGGTATAACAGCCGTCCTTGGATTCGTGGTTGTAACTATATGAGTGCCGATTGTGCCAATCGTGTGGATCAGTGGCAGTCTCTTGGTTTTGAAGAAAGACTTAAAACAACTGATGAAGAATTGAAGTTGATGGCAGATTTGGGATTCAATTCTATTCGTATTATTCTTGAATTTGTTGTGTGGGATGAAGAACATGATTCTTTCTTAGAACGGTTCGATCGTTATCTTGATGTTTGTGCAAAGCATGGCATCTCTTGTATGGTTGTTCTTGCCAATGACTGTATGCGTCCTAAGGGCATGGAAGTTAATAAACTGGGAGAACAAAAGGTAGACTGGGGTTATCACGGGGGGCGTAAACTTTCCCAGCACGGTAACTTAGGCGGCATGGGTCATCATGTTTTGGATGAACCGGATAAGGCACCTCGTTATTTTGAAATGGTTCGGGAAATGGTTACTCGTTATAAAGATGACGAGAGAATTATTATCTGGAACGTCTATAACGAAGTGGGAACCTGTGGCAGGAAAGAAGTTTCTCTCCCCAATTTGAAAAAGATGTTTGAGATTATCAGAGAGATTGACCCTATTCAGCCTTTGACCTGTGAAACATGGAGTTTAAGAGAAAGAGAAATCGAGGAATTGTCTGAGGTAGAGCGTTATGGGTTGGAGCATTCCGATATTGTGTCCTATCATAACTATCAATCCTATACAGAAAACATCAAGCTGATTAAGACATTGAAGCAACTTGGTCGACCCATTTTGAATACAGAATGGCTTGCACGTTGTTCAAATAATAATATTCAGGAGATGTTCCCGCTCTTTTATCTGGAAAAAATCGGATGCTATAACTGGGGCTTTGTTGCAGGTAAGTATCAGACCTATGAGCCGTGGAATAACATCTGGGAAGCTTATGAAAAGGATCCCAGCCTGAATTGGGATTTCACCAAATGGTTCCATGATTTGTATCGTCCCAATCACCGGCCCTATGATCCCAAAGAAATTGAATTGATCAAGAAGTTCTGTCAGTTGGCAGATAAAGATTTTGAAAGAGAACAAGCAAAAAAGTAACGTAAGGAGGAAATTTTAATGAGCGTAAAAGTAAAACGTGAACAACAAAACATTCCTACATATGTTCCGGCAGATGCCATTCGTTTGCCCATGTTTTTTGAACATAAGCCCTATCAGGGTGCAAGTGGTAGATTGTATCCTTTGCCCTTTTCAGATAGCATTAGTGATGATAAAACCGATGTAGCATACGACATCATCACTTTGGAAAATGAGTATATAAAGACTCAGGTTGCCCCTGAACTTGGCGGTAAGATTTTGAGAGGTCTTGATAAAATTGGTAACTATGATTTTATCTATTACAACGAAGTGGTAAAGCCTGCATTGGTAGGTCTTGCAGGTCCGTGGATTTCCGGTGGTATTGAGTTTAACTGGCCTCAGCACCATCGTCCTACGACCTATATGCAACTTGAGGCATCCATCGAAGAAAATGAAGACGGTTCTAAAACCGTGTGGACAGGTGAAGTAGATCCTTTCTACAGAATGAAAGGTATGGCAGGTATCACTGTTGACCCCGGAAGATCTTATATCAAGGCAAAAATTAAGGTGTACAACCGTACTGAGCAAAAACAGATTTTCATGTGGTGGGCAAACCTTGCAGTTCCTGTTAACGAAACCTATCGCACCATTTTCCCTCCCGATGTAGAGTGGGTAAATGACCACGACAGAAGATGTATTATGAGTTGGCCTATTGCGAAAGGAATCAACCATTCTGCACGTCCCTTTGACTTTGGTGATGGTACGGATATTTCTATGTACGAGGCAATTAAGGTTCCGTCCTCGTTCCTTGTTTCTCAAGGACAGTCTGACATGGATTTTGTGGCAGGATATGACGGTGGAAAACAAAAAGGTATAGCAACAGTTGCAAACCATCATATCTCCCCGGGCAAGAAGATGTGGCATTGGGGAATGGGTGACTTTGGTGACATGTGGTGTTCCAACCTTACAGACGAAAACGGACCTTATATTGAATTGATGACAGGTGTGTTTACTGATAACCAGCCTGACTTCACTTGGATTGCTCCTTACGAAACGAAGGAGTTCGAGCAATATTGGTATCCCATTCGTGATATTGGCGATGTAAAGAATGCAAGTATCGATGCGGCAACCAATGTTGAGGTGCGTGGAGAAAACTTGTTCTTCGGCTTTAATGTTACCGGTACCTTTAAAAATGCTACCGTAAGTGTAAAGAACAAAGGTGTTGCTGTTTATACTGAAACTGCAGATTTTACCCCGGATCAGTCTTATTTAAAAGAAATTCCCATGGGTGATATGAATCTTGATGACATTACTGTTTCTTTGGTATCTGAAGAAGGTAAAGTGCTGATTGACTATGAAACCTATATTCGTGGTCAAAAGCAACCAATTGATCCCAGAATGCCTGTTCTGAGACCTTGTGAGATTGAAACGGTTGAGGAACTCTATATCAATGGTCTTCATCTGGAGCAGTACAAGCAGCATAATTATAATGCTTGTGATTACTTCATGGAAGGTTTGAAACGTGATAGCGGTGATATTCGTTGTAATACCGCTATGGCAAGATATTCCTTGAAAAACGGACGTTATGAAGAGGCAATTGCCTATGCAGATGTTGCAATCAAAAGATTGACTTCCAGAAACCAGCATCCTGCTGATGTGGAAGCGTTCTACCTTAAGGGTATGGCGCTGAAATATATGGACAAACTTGATGATGCATATGACACATTGTATCGTGCGGCTTGGGATTACAGTTACAGAAGTGCGGCACTGTTTGCACTTGCTGAGATTGATTGCAAGCTGGGAAGATTTGCAGATGCTCTTCGCAATCTGGACGAATCTATTTCTTTAAACAATGGTCATACCAGAGCAATGAACTTAAAGGCTGCTATCTATCGTGCACTTGGTGAAGATGATAAGGCTAAAAACATTGCAAAGGAAGTTCTCGAACTGGATCAGTTGGATATGCTTGCACGTGTGGAACTTTCTAAGTTTGAGGATAACAAAGATGAAATCCGCTTTATGTTTGATTCAAAGCCTGAGAATTTCATTGATGTGGCAGCTGCATATGTGAATGCAGGTTTTTATCAAGATGCCATCGATGCATTGGAAATCTCTGATAAGACCTATCCGTTATATGATTATTATAAGGCATATGCATATACTATGCTGGGCAATAGTGATGCTGCGAAGGAAGCAGTACTTGTTGCAGAGAGTTATGATGAAGGATATTGTTTCCCCGCACGTCTTGATGATATTGCTGTGCTGAAAAATGCTATGGCAATCAATCAAACAGGTGCGAAGGCATATTATTATCTTGGATGTCTCTACTACGATCGGTTCGGTTATGATGAGGCCATTGAACTTTGGGAGTCGGCAATTGGATTGAATCCTGAATACGGAAAGGCTTATCGAAATCTTGCATTGGCATATTTTGATAAGAAAAGTGATTTCTTGGGCGCTAAGGCATGTATGGAGAATGCGCTCCGGTATCTCCCTGATGAACCCAGATTGATCATGGAATATCAGCAGTTGCTGAAGAATATGGACTATGCGCCTGAAAAACGTCTTGAGATGTACGAAAAGTATAATGATCTTATGTTGAGACGTGATGATTGCTACTTGGATAAAATTACCTTAAAATGTCTTGTTGGT
>JAZRCD010000100.1:0-5746 GCA_045635425.1 Ructibacterium sp.
AGAACATTCTCTTCACCTTTGAAAATGGTGCAACCGGTACCTTTAGTTTGGTTGGCGGTGCTCCAGGTGCTCAGAGAGCCATTCAGGTAATCGGTACCAAGGGCGAAATCCGCGGTGTCTTTGACAATTCTACCTACGAAATCAGAAAGCCGGTTCCCGAGTCCGAAAGTGGTCACGTGGACGAGGTAATCAACCTGAAAATCGAAGGTGATATGATTGGCTTAAAGGGTGGTCACGGCGGTGGAGACCTGCTTCTGGTTGAGGACTTTGTAAAGTATATGCAGGGCGGAGAACCTTCCCTCTCTTGTACCGAACTGGAAGAGTCGGTAGTAGGACATCTGGCAGTATTCCGTGCTGAAAAATCAAGAAAGAACAACACCGTTGAAAAAGTATATTAAAAAAAGGCTCGCCATATGGCGAGTCTTTTTTGCTAACATCAAGTTAGATTGACATTTTTTCGGTGGAATAGTATAATTATATCAAATTGGTTTTTATAAGGAGTGACTATAATGAAAAACCGGAGAATTTTGCCAACTCTGCTTTGCGTGGTAATGCTGGTGTGTAGCATCTCCATAATGACATCGGTCGCAGTTGCAGCAGATGAAACATTGCCGACTATTGTGGTAGAGAGTGCATCTATCCAGGTTCCTACAGAGAAAGGAAAAGGTATTCTGCGTTTTCAACTGAAGGTCAACCAACCTCTGCCGGAAGGTGCAGTTATTACGGAACAGGGTGCGCTGATGGTTCCCTTATATATAAACGGGGAAAATGATATTACGATGGATACACCGGGAATAACCAAAACAACTAAGAATGAGTTTGAGTATTACTCTCAGGAGAATGATGGCTATACCTTTACCGCAGTGTTTCCGGAGATGCCGGTCTATAATTTTAAGGCACCTATCTGTGCCAGAGGGTACCTTACCTACCTGCAAACCGGCGGAACCGAAACAACGGTCTACGGCGATATTGTGATGTATACCATTTATGATATTGCCAAGGCAGTAGTAACCTCCGATAGCGAAAGTGAGGAAACCAGGATGGCAGTGCAGACCCATATTCTTGACGCCTATGACGCTTATGAAGCATCTGCTGCTGGGGATGAGGCAGGGCTTCTTGCCATTACCTCTCCTACGGCATCCGAAACCGTCTACCCTTACATTGATGATGCAAAGGCTTATCTGCTTGCCGGAGAGTCCTACAAAGGCAAAACCAATATTGTGGACAGCGGAGAGTATCTTGACGTGGAGGACTATCACCCCACCCGCGTCTTTGACTCCTACAAGCCGGCTTGTGTAACCTGGACAAACGGATACCAAAACGTGGATACCTTTACCATTCTGTACGGAACAAAGGAAGATTTCTCCGACGCCAAGGTTGCCCATGCCCCCGGTAGTGCAAGTTCGGTGGAAATTTATAATCTGCTGAAGGCATCCACCTATTACATCAAGGTCATTGCAAACCTGAAGGACGGAACAACCCACAGTGTCGTATCCAGCTTCCGGACGGCAGATTTGGGTCCCCGGGTAATGCACTTTGACGGCTCTGCCAACGCAAGAGACATGGGCGGTTATTTGACTTCCAGCGGCAAGCGGACCATTCAGGGGATCCTTTTCCGAAGCGGGCAGATGGATAGCACCTTTGGGGATTATAGCACTGCTCTCACAGCTTACGGAAGAAACACAGTGAAGAATGAGCTGGGCATCATCACTGACATTGATTTCCGGGGCGCAAACTATCCCTCGGCATATCCGGGGGTCAACCGCGTCTATATCGGAGTAGATAGCTACAAAATTGCTCAAGCGCATAATCAACCGAAAATCAAACAGACCTTCCAGATGTTTGCCAATATCGACAACTATCCCATGGTATACCATTGCCAGGGCGGTGCTGACCGAACCGGGGCAATCTCTTGGTTGCTTTTAGGACTTTTGGGCGTGGATGAGCTGGATATTATCCGGGATTATGAATTCACCACCTACTCCTGCTACCAAGGACGGGGCATCTATATGCCCTGGTACATCGGGAAATCGGATTATCAATTCTTTACTACCTTAAATGCCCAAGAGGGAGATACCCTCCAGGAGCGGGTGGAAAACTACCTACTTTCCATCGGGGTAACTGAAACGGAGATTTCCAATATCAAAGCGATTATGCTGGGCGAAATACCCCTTGCCAGTATTTCCGTCCCGAAGACCTACAACATTGGGGCAGGGAATCCACTGACCATTACTATCTCCGGTCTGGCCAAAGGGGTTCAAGCGGTTTATATCAATCAAACGAAGGTAAACTGGACTGCTACTGCCAGCGGTGCGGCGGTTCCGGTCAGCGAGCTTTCCGGATTGGCAGAATCGGAGGAGGTTACGGTACGGGTTGTCTTTGGTGATAGTACCGAAGCCACAGCAGTATTCACCCTTGTCAACGAACCTATCCTGGCGGCAGACGATTATATTGATTTTGGCAATGCAAGCAGTATAGAGCTGACTCCGACAGGAACCACCAAAGTAACCTCCTCTCCTGTTGGATACGGGAAATGGGTAAAACTGCACTTTGAGGCAAACGTAACCGGTTCCGGCGACCACTCCGTTTTTGTAGGAAGTTACGGCATGAAGTTCCGAGGCTGGATGTACCGTCCTCATACCTTTTCCTCCTCCGGCACTGCCAAACAGATTGTAAAGGTGGAGAGCGCCGCATTTAATGAAAGGAGCTTCCCTGCCGGTGCAGAAAACGACTATTACATCAAGGTGGACCTCATCAGCAACACAACGGCACGGCTTACCCAAAGAAAGGTTAATAGAACCACGGGGAAAACCGTGGATGAGGTATCCTACGACTTCACCCGACTTTCCTCGGGAGAAATTTCGGATGCGGCAGCTTGTGTAACCGTCATGGTCGGCAACGGGGATACGGACTCTGTTATTATCTACGACGATTCCCCGGCGGTGTCTCTTACAGATTCCGCCGAAAACGAAACAACAATGCTCAAAACCTCTTCTTCCGGCACCGCAACCCAAAACACATTTGTCACTGCCGTGAACCATGCGGGAAGCTTGGATGCCTTGTACGATGTTTTAGAGAGTAACAAGGAGCTCTTAGGTTCGGTCTGGGACAAGACAGAAGAGTTGTTCTATCCCCAGATAGCCCTGCGTTATCTCCTGAATCGCAGCTACACTTACCCGGAGGAAATTATTGTTGATTTGCGGACTGCATTGATAGAGGAAACGGAATCTCCTTCTGTTATGCTGACATCTTCGGGTGACATGATAACACAGTATCAGTCCGGAGAAATGTCGGTTCAAATTGACGGTTCTGTTTTAAAGGATACTGCTATGGCAGTTTATGCAATTTACGAAAATGGACGTCTGGTGTATGTTAAGCCGGTGAATACCACTATAACGGTGCCATCCAGATTTTCCTTGAGTAACAGTTTTTCCTATGATGCCTCGAAAAGGTATCAAACAAGAATTCTGTTTTGGAGCGACTGGTGCAAACCTTACTCAAATTTCATTCAAGACACCATGGTAGACGATTTGGGAACATGGAGCAAGTGGTATTCTCTGGCATAGAAAAATTGTTTTCAGGCGCAAAAAAGCGCTTTTAAGGACACCTAAGGGCGGTCTTCCGTGCAGAAAAATCCAGAAAGAATAAGACCATCGAAAAGGTGTATTAAGAAAAAAGATTCGCTGTATGCCGAGTGTTCTTAAGGATAGTTGAATAACAAAAGCCGAGGTTTCCGCATTTGGAAATCTCGGCTTTCTTTTTTTATTTTTTATCTCCACATCCGCTGCAATTTCCGGAGCCGGGACAACCGATACATTTTTTGCCCTTCTTTTTCGCTCGGTAGATATAGAGGGATGCACCGCCGATAACGGCGATTAAAACAAGGATAATGATGAAATCTGTCATCGAATCAACTCCTATCTGTTTTCAGTACAAATATTTTTTTGAAGTTTCTTTCGGGAAGCTTCTTTTTTTGCTCGCGCCTCTGCGGTAACACAGAGGTAAGCGAGTATGGTTGCAATCACAATTAAAACCATTAAGCCGGGGAAAAATCCGGCACCGGGAGCGCCGGTGGTGATGAAGGAACCAATTTGATACGCCAAAAATCCCGTGGTAAAGCCGACAGTCAATTGCAATGCAATTCCGCCCCATAACCACTTGGCACTTTTCAGTTCTGCGTTCATAGCGCCGATTGCCGCAAAGCAAGGGGGTGTGAATAGATTAAACATCAAATATGCAAGTGCGGCAGGAGGAAGAAGATTCAGTGCTTCTGCTACAGCAGCACCCTCACCTACCAGTTCCAGTTCTCCGCTGATAACAGCAGATAAGCCGAACAGAGTCGCTATCGAGCCAACCACGTTTTCTTTTGCAATGAATCCGGTAATGGCACAAGCCACAAGCTTCCATGATGCAACCCCCACAACGGGAATCAAAATCCAATCAATGGGTTTACAGATGGTAGCAAGAATGGAATCGGAGCCGGTACTGTCTGCAAGGCTCAAGGTGGGTGTGAAGGAACCCATCATGGTGATTACCACATTACAAACCAAAATCACGGTGCCGGCCTTTACAATGTAGGACCAACCTCTGGAACACATAGACTTGATTGCCCGCCAAAGGCTGGGAATTTTATATTCCGGAATTTCCATGATAAAGAAGGACTGCTTGCCACGATGTCCGGTAATGGCGCGAATCAAAAGCGCGCAAAGGAGAATTAAAATAATTCCTGCAAAGTACATTGCGGTACCCACCCAGCCGGAGGAGGGGAAGAAGGCGCCAACAAACAAGGAAATTACCGGAAGTTTGGCACCACAAGGCATTAAGGGTGCAATCATGGCAGTAGCACGACGTTCCCGCTCGTCCCGAATGGTACGACAAGCCATTACCCCGGGGATGGCACAACCGGTGCCAATCACAAAGGGGATGACCGATTTTCCGGAAAGTCCCACTTTTTTGAAGATGGGATCAAGAACAATGGTGGCGCGAGCCATATACCCGCAATCTTCCAAGAGGGCAATTAGGAAGTACATTACCATAACAAGGGGGAGAAAACTGACTACAGCACCGACGCCATCAACAATAGCGCTGGAAACCAAGGACTTTAAAAACTCGTTATTGCTCCCTGCCATCCAGCCATCCACGGTGGTTCCGAAGTGTTCAATCCAACCAACCAAGGAATCAGAAAGCAAGGGACCAAGCCATGCCTGAGAAATCCAGAACACCAACCACATCACAAGGGCGAAAATAGGAAGTCCCACCCAACGGTTGGTAAGAATGGTATCCAGTTTATCCTGACGGTTGAGACGGTGGGAGTGAATGGCTCGGTGTTCTACCGACTTCACAATTTCGTTTACAAAGGCAAATCGTTCCCGATCCGCTCTCTGAGCAGACTCCTTGTCGGCAAGCTCAGTTTCATTCTGGTAAAAGGGGGCTTGTTGTGTTTGTCCCGTTAAGGAAAGAGCAATTTCCATCAACTCTTTCAATCCGTCTGCCGAAGTGGAAACAGTTTGAACCACCGGACAGCAAAGTTTTTTGGATAGTTCTTCCACATCAATGTGGGTACCTTTTTTCTGGGTCAGGTCGGTCTTGTTGAGAGCTACCACCATAGGGATGCCAAGCTCCAGAAGTTGGGTGGTAAAGAACAAACTTCGACTTAAATTGGTGGCGTCCACAATATTGATAATCACATCGGGATTCTCGTTCTTAACATAAGAACTGGTAATACTCTCTTCCGAAGTGAAGGGAG
>JAZRCD010000101.1:0-5458 GCA_045635425.1 Ructibacterium sp.
GCTCGTTCACCACCGCTGATTACCTTCACCGGTTTAAAAACATCCTCTTGGGTGAGTCGTACACTTCCCAGCACACGACGAATTTGAGCCTCTGGAATATGGGGGAAACGATCCCACAATTCATCAATGGCACGATTTTCCGGATTCAGGTTCAGGTTTTCCTGCTCGTAATAGCTGACACTGGTATTTTTCCCCCATGTGTACTCGCCGAAATTCTGAGGAATGATTCCCTGAACAGTTTTCAAAAACGTCGATTTACCAATTCCGTTCTCTCCAATAACGGCAATCTTCTCGCCACGTTTGATGGCAAGATTGATATGGCTACAGAGAACTTTCTTCTCTTCGCCTACCGCCAGCTCCAGATCATTTACCGTCAATACATCTTTAAACGGCTCTTTTGTTGTTTCAAAGCGCAAATGAATGGGTTTGATATCTCCTTCCGGCTTTTCAATCAGCTCCATGCTCTCCAAAGCTTTTTGCCTTGATTTGGCACTATTGGAGGTAGATGCACGCGCCAGATTCTTATCCACATAGGTTTGAAGTTTTTCAATTTCCACCTGTTGTGCTTCGTACTCCTTGGTTTGACGAATAATGCGTTCTTCTTTCAGTTTCAAATATGCCGAGTAGTTTCCTTTGTAGGTGTAAAGAACACCTCGTTCCAGTTCAAAGACCTGCTGTACAATCTTATCCAGAAAATATCGGTCATGGGACACAACAAGAACAGAACCGTTATAGGTCAGCAAATAATTCTCCAGCCAATTTAGTGTTTTAAAATCCAAATGGTTGGTCGGCTCGTCCAAAATCAAAAGATTCGGCTCTTCCAACAAAAGTCGTGCAATGGCAAGTCTGGTTTTTTCTCCACCACTCAGGGTATGAATTTCTGTTTCCAAATCCTTGTCCATAAAACCCATACCATTTAAAATGGTTTTGATTTTTACATCAACCTGATATCCGTCGCGGCTATCGAAAAAAGCCTGCTTTTTGGCATACTCCTGAGAAATCCTCTTATATTCAACAGAAGATTCATCAACTGATGCCATTTCTTTCTCCAGTTGACGGAGTTTCTCCTCTGCTTTGAGGACGTCGTCAAACACTTTGCGCATTTCCTCGATAATGGTGCTGTTTCGCTCCAGTCCGGAATTTTGCTTTAAATATCCAACTGTAAGATGACTGCCCCGCACCACATCACCGGAATCAGAATCCATTTCGCCCATGAGAATATGGAGCAGGGTAGATTTCCCTGCTCCATTAACACCAATGAGACCATATCGCACTTTTTCTTCGATGGTCAAAGAAATATTACGTAAAATTTGTTTTCCTGAAAAGCTTTTATTCAGCCCATCTATGGAAAGCAACATTTGTGAATCCCACCGTTTCTCTTTGAAATTTACTCGAAGTTATAACCGATCTCAACCATCTTCTTGTTCAACTCAGCAAGTGCCGCCTTAGAGGCCGGTGTGTGCTCAACCAAGCTCTTATCCAGAAGGTCTTTATCCAACAATTCGCCGTGACGAACTGCCGCTCCAAGCATTACCATGTTACCAAGGCTTGCCTTTCCTGCCTCTTCTGCCAACTGCTTTGCAGGAATATAAATCACAGTAACATCGTCTCTGTTCACCTTTTTATCAATCAAGAAACTATCCAAAACAATTACTCCACCCGGAGCAACAGTATTCTCGAACTTCTCCAAAGAAGGTTTGTTCATTGCAATCAGTACATCCGGCTGCAAAATAACCGGAGAACCAATAGGCTGTTCCGAAAGAATAACAGAACAGTTTGCGGTACCACCGCGCATCTCAGGACCATAAGAGGGAAGCCAAGAAATCTGCATTCCTGCATCCATACCTGCATAAGCAAGAGTCTTTGCCGCAAACAGAACACCCTGTCCGCCAAAACCTGCGAAAATAATCTTCTTCATTATTTTGCCTCCTCCTCTGTGGTACGATCACAATAAACACCCAAAGGATATTGGGGCATCATATTTTCACGCAACCAATTTAATGCTTCATCAGGACTCATACCCCAGTTAGTGGGACAGGTAGATAATACCTCTACCAAGGAGAAGCCCTTTTTATCAATCTGGCATTGGAAAGCCTTTTTGATTGCCGCTTTAGCCTTTTTGATGTTGGGAATGGTATCTACCGCAACTCTTTCAATATAAGATGATCCACGGAGCGTAGAAAGCATCTCAGATACCTGAATGGGGTAACCCTGATTTTCAACCTTTCTTCCGTAAGGGGTTGTCTGGGTAACCTGTCCTACCAAGGAGGTAGGTGCCATCTGGCCACCGGTCATACCATAAATTGCATTGTTAACAAAGATAATGGTAATGTTCTCGCCCCTTGCTGCCGCGTGAACAGTTTCTGCGGTACCGATTGCCGCCAAGTCACCATCGCCCTGATAGGTAAACACCAAATTGTCGGGGTGAACTCTCTTGACACCGGTCGCAACTGCCGGAGCACGACCATGTGCCGCCTCCTGCATATCACACTCAAAATAATCATATGCCATAACGCTACATCCAACCGGAGCAACGCCAACTGCTTTTCCTTCCATACCAAGTTCATCAATAACCTCTGCTACCAACCGATGGATAATACCATGGGTACAACCGGGGCAATAATGCAAAGGAACATCACTGAGCGCATGGGGTCTATCAAATACAACTGCCATTTCTATCGTCTCCTTTCTCTTATTTCTTCAAATACTGTTTTACCTGTTCTGCGATGGCATCCTGATCAGGAATCATACCACCGTTTCTACCATAGAAGTAAACAGGTGCCTTACCATTAACAGCCAACTGAACATCTTCAATCATCTGTCCCTGACTCATTTCAACAGTCAGGAAAGCCTCAACAGAATCCGCATACTTTGCAATGGTTTCTGATGGGAAGGGCCACAGAGTGATAGGACGAATCAAACCAACCTTATATCCCTCTTCACGCAAATCATTTACAGCAGACATAACGATTCTTGCAATAGTACCATATGCAACCAGAATCAACTCCGCATCCTCTGTGCAGTATTCTTCTACCAGCGCTTCGTTCTTCTTAATGGTCTCGTAACGCTGTTCTCTTTCGTTGTTCAGTTTTTCCAGTTCATCCGGAGTCAAGTAAAGAGAGTTGATAATATTCTTCTTTCTCTTCATATCTGTTCCGCAAGCCGCCCAAGTCTTTTCGCCTAAGGTTGCCAAATCACGCTCAGGCTTGAAAGAAACAGGCTCCATCATCTGCCCCAGCATACCATCACCCATAATCATTGCGGGCATGCGATACTCATCTGCTTTATCAAATGCTCTTTCAACCAAATCAGCCATTTCCTGTACTGAAGAAGGTGCGAAAACAAGCAAACGATAATCACCATGGCCGCCACCCTTGGTTGCCTGGAAGTAGTCAGACTGTGCAGGCTGAATACCACCCAGACCGGGGCCACCACGAACAATATTAATAATAACACAAGGAAGGTCTGCACCTGCTATGTAGGAAATACCTTCCTGCTTCAAGCTGATACCGGGGCTTGAAGAACTGGTCATAACTCTGGCACCGGCACCTGCCGCACCATAAACCATATTAATTGCAGAAATTTCACTTTCTGCCTGAAGAAATACACCGCCACGCTTAGGCATCTGTTTTGCCATGTAGGCCGCAAGCTCTGTCTGAGGTGTAATGGGATAGCCGAAGAAGTGACGACAACCGCAACGGATTGCAGCCTCTGCCAAGGCTTCGTTTCCTTTCATCAATACTTTCTTTTCCATCTTGAATCCTCCTATCTTTCCACTTTGATTACACAATCAGGACACATGGTTGCACAAAAAGCACAACCAATACACTGTTCTTGATCGGTTATCGTTGCAGGATGAAAGCCTTTTTCATTGATCTTTTCTACATCCATCACGATAATCTTCTTGGGACAAACCGTGGTACACAATTCGCAACCCTTACATCTTTCCTCGCGGAATGTAACTTTTGCCATTTTCTCTTCCTCCTTAAAACATTAAATTAATATAAAACTGAATCGGAAATTTCATAGATTCATACTTCTCCGGCAAAGCATCCAACATTGCTTGACTCCCACTGATATAAACCACGGGAATTCCCAAAACATCTGAAACCTTTTCGGCAAGCACTTGTCCATCCAGAAGCATTTCCGACGTTGTTTCCTCTTTTAAATGTGTGTTGTTGATAAATCCGGTAATCGGCACTCTGGAAACAGCCGCAATTTCCTGATAAATCTCCAACGCTTCTTCTGCATTTGTGGTCAGCATCCTTCGTTGGTTTAAGACAAAGAAAACATCACACTCTTCCTGAGATAGCTGACGATGAAACAAACCAAGGGGTATGGCACCGTCTTCGCCGCCACCCACATCAAAGATCGCATATACATCCTTATCTTCAAAAACACTAAAAATCTCAGCCGGAACCGTCGGGTTTTCTAAGTTTGTATTGGCAAATTCCGATGCAATCAAGGAAATTCCATTTTCTTCGAAGAGCTTTTCCGCATCTTTCGTTCGAAAATACGGATTTACCAAATCAAAATCAATTACCACAACTTTTTTCCCAAGGCTTCTCAAATAGAGAGCGTAATTCACAGCAAGTTCCGTCTTGCCGCTTCCATAATAACCAAGAAAAACAGTAATACGTTTAGGTTCTCTCATTGTCATCCTCCTATCTGTCAATTTTTTCAACAATTACTTCTGATGGGAACTTTTTTGATAAAAGAGATACCAAAAAGCCTCCAATCAAAAGTCCGATAAAGGCGCCAAGCACCGAAACTCCTTCTGACTTCGTCAAGAAAAATCCTAATACCGCACCAAGTAACACCGTAAAAATCAATACACCATAACTCCGCATCATCCCCGAAAAGAACATTCCTGTCGGCATTAAAACACGAACTTTTTCACCCTGATGAAAGGTCATGTCAGGCTGAACAGAACAGGTAACAACAACCGCATTTTGGGGACAACCATGACATCCTGCACAGTTTCCGCCACACGCAGATTCCCGATCAACGCGAACCTTTATACTTTTTTCACTAACCTCGGTCACAAACCCAATCTGTGTCATCGCCATTCTTACCGCCTCCCTTTTACAAGGGATGCCATGTCCAGCATTTCCTGAGCCGCTTGCAGAGTCAAATCTGTAATCTTCACACCGCCTATAATCCGTGCCAATTCCTGCTTTCTGTCAGCATCAGACAAGGGGGTTACCGTTGTTCGTGTATGCTCATCATCAGAAGTCTTTTCAATATAAAAGTGCACATCCGCCATACCTGCAATCTGCGCCAAATGGGTAATACATAAAATCTGATGATTTTTTGCAAGCATGCAAATCTTTTCTGCTATCTTCTGTGCCGCACGTCCGCTTACACCGGTATCAATCTCATCAAAAATCATAGTCTCTACCGGATCATTGTCTGCAAGCACCGATTTAATAGCAAGCATAATTCTTGACATTTCACC
>JAZRCD010000102.1:0-3600 GCA_045635425.1 Ructibacterium sp.
TGTACTTCGTCAGCGTAAAGGATGCACCTTTCAGATAATCCGGATTCGTGCTATTTACATCGTCCTTGTCGACCTTTTTCAGAGTGATGTCTGTTTCGCTTTCAACCTTTTTATAGACATTGTAAACATAAAATTCCAAGAATCCCAACGGAGTTTTTGATAACCACACTACAGTTCATAACCGTTTCTACCGACTCTGCCATAATCCCTCCCACAACAGGAATCAAATTGGCTGCTGCAAACTTGGTCAGTTTCACGCTGATTCCGTCTGCACCACTTCCTGCAATACTTTGAAGGCCGGAAAATGTTACAAATATTGTCAGCATCACCGACAATCCCCATTTAACACATTGGTTCATAAACTTAATCAGTTTCTGGATTCGAAACTGTTCTGAAGTTCCACTTGCCAGACTCATAGCAGTGGACACCATAACGATAGGAATAAAAATTGATTGAATCGCCTTGACGCTGATTCCCACCACCGTCAACAGCATAGGCTCAAACACCGCCGCAGAAACAAGCGCTCCACCGGTCACTAAGGTTACCATCACCAACGGAACCATCATTTCCATGAACTGAGCCATATTGGATATTCCATGAACCACACAATCTGCCGTGTGATAGAACGCCGTTGCCACCACACCTGCAATAATCAAATAACAGGTATAATAAGCGGCTCTTGTGACTCCCTTCTCTCCAAAACCCACCTTAAGACCTGTCAGATAAGAACAAAGCACCGATGCCGCAAGAACGGTAATCAAGAGTTTGGTGCTTCCATACACCTCGCCCAACAACAACTTCACAATTCCCCGCAATAAGTCGGATACGGAAAGTTCCAGTTTTCCTTCATTCAATCCTTGGAAAATATCTCGCACCCGAAAGTCAGGAATCAGTTCTAAGAAACTATCCCCCAGTTCCAGATCACGAATTGTTTTTTCAAACACATCTCCGTACATTTCGCTGTATTCCTCCAAAAGTTCTTCCGTCACAGCCTCTTCTCCGTAACAATTCATGGAAAGAACCAAGAGGAACACACATACCGTCAGTATCTTTTTCATTTTCATCCTACCCTAAAAACGTATCATCGTCTCAATAAGTCCCAAAAGCTGATATACGATGGGAACGGACAAAGAAAGTATCAAGACTTTGCCGCCAAGTTCGATCTTTCCTGCCATGGAACTCTCCCCTGCATCCCGACACAATTCTGCCGAAAACTCGCAAAGGTAGGCGATCCCTATCATTTTTATAATCAGTCGCAAATATCGATTCTGAATTCCCGATATTTCTGCCAATTCCTCGAACAACCTCACCGTTTCTTCCAGATACGGAACCATGACAACAAAGATTGCAACGCCACCCAAAACAGGAATTGCAATGGCAATTTCAGGCCGATGTTGTTTGATAAAGAGAGACAATATTGCCGTCACAACACCAATTCCCAACACCTGTAACAACTCCATCCCTACAACCCAAACACTTTCTGGATGGTAGAAAACAGATTGCTGATTTCAGAAATCACCATCAAAAGTACCACGATTAACCCTGCAATGGTGGTCATCATCGCCTGATCATCCCGCCCTGCGCGCACAAGAAGCATATTCAACACCGCAACCAGAATCCCTATTGCTGCTACCTTGAAAATCAAATCTACTCCATTCACGGCATTCTCCCTCTCTTACAGAAGTAAAAGCACAACAAACACTCCACTCAAAAACCCCATACTCCGCCACAACTTTCCATCCTTCTTCTGCTCTTCCATCGCACTTTCTCGAATCGTTCTGATTTTCGCCATAGTCATTCTGATCCCGTCTCGAACAGTCTCTCTGTCGCCACCACCAACATGGCGAAAAAACTCCAGCAAAACCTGTTGTTCTTCTTGCTTTAGCCGAATACCTTCCACCTCATCAAGAGACATTTGAAAGGCTGATTCGGGCGACATTCCCGGTCGTTTTTTCATCCTCATTGCCACCTGCGAAAACAATCTCCCCGTTACCCCCTTGTAACTGCTTGCCACCATTTCCAGACCTTCCGAAAAGGGCTGTGCAAGAAAAACCATGTTAAACTCCAACTGTCGAAGCATCTGCTCTAAAAGTTCCAATTGACGAATTCTGATTTCCATGGCACCTGCAAAAGAAATCCCAAGATATCCGCATCCCAGTATAACGAATCCTGCCGCAATCCACCTCATTACAGCAATACAGCACGGGTATAAGTTATCGAATCCACCGAAGAAAAATCCCGTTTTAACAAAATGGCCTTTTGAAACACCTTGTCTTCAAACAAAGGTTTCAACAGATTACGTCTTTTTACCTCTTCCATTTGTTCTCCGTGGGTGGTTGCAATAACAGATACCCCTGTTCCGTGAGCCAAACGGATGGCCGACACATCCTCTTTGCACGCTATCTCATCACTGACAATCACCTTAGGCGACATGGTGCGAAGAAGCATAAGCATCGCTTCGGCTTTGGGGGCATTGTCAATCACATCTGTCTGTGCGCCTATTTGATTCTGTGGCACACCTTGATATAGTGCTGCCAGTTCTCCTCGGTCATCCGCAACCCCTGTTTTAAAGCCACGATTGGAAACCTGCCTCATTACGTCCCGAAGCAAGGTTGTTTTGCCTACCTGTGGCGGCGAAACAATCAGAACGCTTTCCACATGGTTCCCTTGCACAATGTGATCCATTACGCTGTCGGCAATCCCTACAATTTCGTGAGCAATCCGAAAATTCAAGGAACTTACTTCTCGGAATGTTCGAATCTTCCCTTCCTCCGAAACGGCTTTTCCACATATCCCCACACGATGACCCCCTTTAAGGGTAAGAAACCCTTGACGTATCTCATCCATGTGGGCATAGACCGAATTTTCACATATGGCTGCGAAGGCGCTTTGGACTTCTTCATGGCTGACAATATATGCATCCATTTCATGATTGGTAATTCCTCCCTTGTTTGTCATAAAACAACTTTCTCCCGCTATTCCCAACGTGAGCGGTGCACCTGCCCGAAGCCGAATCTCTTCGATTTCTAACCAGTCATCCAGGGCGGCCTTTTCCACTCGTTTTCTGATCTCACCTGAAAGATACGGCAACACTTCCAAGACTCTTTTTTTCAACATCATCACCTCTTTGGTTTGTCTTATAGGATTCTATGAAGTGTTGTCCCTGTTTAGAACACCCTTCCGTAAATTTAGAAAATCAATAATATCCCAAATGCAAAAATATACAGAAATTTTACAAAAGTATATAGCATTCCTGATAACCCTATGTTATAATGAAAAAAATCGATTATTTTCATCGATTACTTTTATTAGATAGATTAAACCCATTTCTTGGAGGTACCATATGAAAAAAACTGCTTGGATATTACTTTTCGCTCTTATATTTTCACTCTGTCCGATTCTTCCATCGGCCACAGTTTCCGCATCGGAAACACAATCCCTGACGGAAATTTTAGGTACAGATACCACCAACTGGTATGAACTCAATCATTATCCCTTTGAAAAAGACACCTATACCGGCGTGGATAGTATCATGGTTGCCAACAGCCCCGGATTCACAGAGGAAAACGGACTTGTTCTGGAAAGTGGAAAGAGCTCCTA
>JAZRCD010000103.1:0-5506 GCA_045635425.1 Ructibacterium sp.
AACACATAGGATAGATTTAAAAATGCTACCACACATAAAGAAGAAAAGATGGTTAAGAGTCTTTTGTTTTTGGCGTAGAGATAGTCAAACAAAAGAAACATAAGCGGAAGCACAATATATCGTTCGTGCATTTTAAAAGAAAAGGTATACATAAACCCAAAAATAAAATATCCGCTTAAGAATAATTTGGATGCCGGGTCTTTGATGCGAAACCATAGGTATACAGAACCTGAAAGCGCCAGAAGGATAAGGGAATAGTTGAGGATTGTTACCAAAGCGGAATTCATGGTTTCGAGAGGCACCCAGTTAAGTTGAAGGATCCCATATAAATTAAATGCATTAACGCTAAAGTAGGGATATGAAGCCAAAGTGTTAGCATATTTTTCAATGATCCAGAGAGGATTTAGTCCCCGGAATAGCGATGTAAAATGAAATCCTTGTTCCATTGCAGGTGAAAACGGAAGGATTGCAACAAGAAAAAGCGAAAGCCCCGTAAGAACGCATAGTAGGATGGTTTTTATGTTTTTACAATTTAAGACGGAAAGGGCAAAGATAGGGGCTAAAATCAACCCTTGTGGTTTAATTAAAACAGCAATGGCATAGCAAATTGTTGCGTATATGAATTTCTTATGATACAGGTGAGTCAAGGTAAGTACAAGAAAAAGAAGTAAGACAGAATCGATTTGTCCCCAAACGGCTGAATCATACCAAAATACAGGAGAAATCAAGAAGAGAACGCTGAGAATGAATGCGGATTTCTTACCGGTTTGATTTTTACCATAATGATAAATGGTATACGCCAATAGGAAGTCGCATAGAACCGATGGAAGTTTATAGAAGAAAATGATTCCTTGGTCCGGAAGATGTAAAAGGCGTGTCAAATGAGCAATTCCGCCTAAAATGTACAGATATCCCGGCGGATAGTCACAAAAATAATCAGAACCGTAAAACAACCCCGGTCCAACATCTGCCAAATGTTCTCCCCAGGATGACCAGCAGGACATATCACTGGTATAACCGGGGGTAATGGCTGCAATAAGAAGTCGAAAAAGAATTAGAATATAAAATACAAGCCATTGTGTTTTTGTATAAACTTCATTAGATAAAGTCAGTGTGGTCTTTTTTTTCGAGTTGATTTGATATATGTAAAAAAATATAACCAGATAGATGATGCTGATTAAAAATGAAAGTCCCATGTTAACCCCTCGATTTCATATTGTTTCAAATAAATTATACTATATCGAAAATAAAAAAACAAGATAGAGAAATGCCCAAGGTTATTTTAATGAGTAGATTGAATATGAGGTTAATTTGGACAAAATAATCCTGTTTTTTTGCCAAAAGGTCAAAAAATTCTCTATAAAATTCAAATTTTGCGTGCTATAATGAAAAAAGAAAATCTCATTTTGTATGGAGGATTAGAGATGGTTATTGAAAACAATAAAGCAACAGGTGTAAAAATTGCTTATGTGGGCGGCGGCTCAAGAGGTTGGGCAAGAGGTCTTATGTCTGACTTGGTTGCATGTGATGATATGTCCGGTGAGGTTGCTCTTTATGATATTGATTTTGAAGCAGCTAAGTGTAACGAAATTATCGGAAATATGTTTAATGATGCAGAAGGTGCTAAGTCAAAGTGGAACTATAAGGCGGTAGGTTCCTTGGGAGAAGCGCTGACCGGTGCTGATTTTGTTGTTATTTCTATTTTGCCCGGTACTTTTGATGAAATGGAATCAGATGTTCATACCCCTGAAAAATACGGCATCTATCAATCCGTAGGTGATACATCCGGACCCGGTGGTATTATCCGTGCTCTCAGAACACTTCCTATGATTGAAGAAATTGCACTCGGTGTAAAAGAATTTTGTCCTGATGCGTGGGTTATTAACTATACCAACCCCATGACTCTTTGTGTAGGTCAACTTTACGAGACATTCCCTGAGATTAAAGCGTTTGGTTGTTGTCACGAGGTATTTGGAACCCAGCGTTTCCTGACTAAGGTTTTAAAGCATGAGTGTGGTATTGAAGATGTTCCCAGAAATGAAATCAAGGTAAATGTTGTTGGTATTAATCACTTTACTTGGCTTACCAAAGCACAATATAAAAATATTGATTTATATCCCGTTTATGAAGAATATTGTAAAAAATATGCCGAGGTTGGTATTCAAGAGAAATCTGACACCAATTGGTTGAACAATTTCTTCGCATCTGCAGAAAAAGTAAAGATGGACTTGTTCTTAAAGACGGGATGTATTGCGGCAGCAGGCGATCGTCACTTGGCAGAGTTCTGTCCCGGCAAATGGTACTTAGAGAGCCCTGAACGAGTGACTGAGATGTGCTTTGCCTTGACCAATGTTGCATGGAGAAAAGAGCATCTTCAGGATCTGCTGGAAAAAACCAAGAAGATTATGAATGGTGAAGAAAAGGTAGAACTTAAAGAAACAGGTGAAGATGGTGTAAATCAGATGCGTGCACTGATTGGCTTGAATTCTTTTGTTACCAACGTTAATATACCCAACATAGGGCAAATTGAAAATCTGCCCTATGGCGCTATTGTAGAAACCAATGCGCAGTTTGACAGTAATACAGTTCGACCTGTTGCGGCAGGGAAAATTCCTCCCGTTGTAAATCAACTGGTATCTCGTGTTTGCAATGAACAAATGACCATCTTGGAAGCAGTTAAAAAGCGTGATTTGAACCTTGCTTTCACCGCCTTCATTGCAGATCCTTTGGTGACTTGTTCTATGGCAGATGCCAGAAAATTGTTTGATGAAATGATTGAAAATACCAAGAAGTATCTTTCTATGTATGGCGTATAATAAAAATGCATTCAGCAGGGAAATTTCTGCTGAATGCATTTAACAATTATTTCTTGTGAAACAAAGCATATTTTTTTGGTGTGGTTTTTTCAAATTTCTTGAATACCGCAGCAAAATAGTTGCTATCATGAAAACCGCATGCATCTGCGATTTCTGCGATGCTTTTGTTGCTATCTAAAAGAAGTTTTTTTGCAGCGGTTATTTTTACAATGGTGATATATTCGGTCAGGCAGATACTTGTTTGTTGCTTAAAAAGACGGGACAAGTAACTCGGACTGATGGAGAACTTCTGGCTGATTTGTTGCAAACTGATATCTTGATTGTAGTTTGTTTGAATGTAGTTTGTTATATTTTTAATCAGTAGATTGGTTCCCTCAGGCTTAACGGTAATAGCAGGAGCAGAATACCGTAGAATTTTTATCAATAACTCTGAAAGATGCAGATTGCATAGGGCGTGGTTGCCAAGTTCAAAACTTTCACTCTCTCGCTCGATGGACAAAAAGAGTTGGCGGATTTCTTCCAAATATTCTTCTTGAATGTGGAATGCGTTCTGCTCACCCAGGTTGCTGAGAAAGGGATATACTTCAGAAGAAATACTCTCTTTATCAAAGTGAATCAGCAATCGTTCGGTATAGGGACTATCCTCGTTATCAGTTTTGTGGTAGGCACCGCTTGGTACAAAAAAGATTGTTCCCGATTCCAAAAAATAGAATTTATTTTCTAAAAGATAGGTTGTTTTTCCTTTTTCCAGAAAATATAGTTCGTAAAAATCATGTATTTCGTAATACGGCATTTTGGTTGGTTCGGTTTTGATATTTCTGCTAAAAATCAGTCTTCTTTTTTCCATATATGTATCACCCGTTGATATCATAACATAAAAAAATTAATATTACAACAAAAAATTTATGTTTTTTAAGAAAAATAATGTTTTATCATAAAAACAAAAAAATAATAACTTGGAGGAAGCCGCGATGAAAGAGAAAGTAATTCAGTTTGGTGAAGGTGGATTTCTGCGGGGATTTGTTGATTGGATGCTTCAAATTGCTGTTGATAAAACCGATTTTGACGGAAGCGTTGTTGTTGTTCAGCCTATCGAAAATGGCATGTGTGATCTTTTAGAGTCTCAGAATTGTGAATATACCCATATTTGCAGAGGTGTAGAAGGAGTAGATACTAAGAAAATTTCAGTTATCTCCCGTTGTGTAAAACCTTATGATGATTTTGAATCCTATCTTGCCTTGGCAGAAAATCCTGATTTTCGTTTTGTTGTTTCTAACACAACGGAGGCAGGAATCTGCTTTAGTGATGCTGATAGGGATACAGATGCTCCGCCGGCTACATTCCCGGCAAAGGTAACAATGCTTTTGAAAAAGCGTTATGATTTAGGTCTTCCGGGATTTGTGTTCCTTCCTTGTGAATTGATTGATAAAAACGGACAAAAATTGAAGGAATATATCTTGGAATATGCAAAACTTTGGGGTTATGAAGATGGGTTTACAAAATGGGTGGAGGAAGAGAATATTTTCTGTAACACTTTGGTTGACCGCATTAATACCGGATATCCCAAAGATGAAGAAATTGACATTGATGATAAACTTCTTAACACATCCGAATATTTCCATCTGTGGGTTATTGAAGGATATCCTGCGCTTTTTGAAGAAATTCCCTTTGATCAGTGCGGCTTAAATGTCATTTTGACTGATGAATTAGAAAAGTATCGTACTCGTAAGGTTCGTATTCTTAACGGTGCCCACACTTCTATGGTTCCGTATGCTTTATTGCAGGGATTAGATACCGTTAAATCTTGTTTAGATGATGCAGAAATGAGTGCGTTTTTAAAGAAGTGTGTGTTTGAGGAGATTATTCCAACATTGGATTTGCCCGAGGACGAGTTGCTTTCTTATGCAAACAGTGTTATAAGTCGATTCTCCAATCCCTACATCAAGCATTATCTGTCTTCCATTGCGCTGAACTCTGTTTCGAAATTCAAGGTTCGTGTTTTGCCTTCTTTGGAAGAGTACATTGTTCGGTTTAATAAGATGCCGGAAAACCTTATTTTCTCTTTTGCGAAATTAATTGATTTCTACAGAACCGATATGACCAATGACGATAAGGAAATTTGTGAATTTATGAAAACTGCAACGGTGGAAGAAATTTTATCCAACAGCAAGCTTTGGGATAAAGATTTAAGCTATCTTGCAGAAGAGGTAAAGAAATATGTTAATCAATAAATTAGATAATGTCGAGGTGGATGTATCCACCGGTCATAAGATTGCTCTTCAGGATATTTCTTGCGGAGAAAACATTATCAAGTACGGATGTCCCATCGGACATGCTACAAAGGATATCAAACGTGGAGAACGTGTTCACACCGAAAATGTGAAAACCAATTTGGGTGAGAATATCGTATATAATTTCGAGCCGGAGTATTATGATATTGAGCCTGCGGAAGAACGGTTTTTCATGGGTTATGAAAGAGAGGATGGAAGTGTCGGAATCCGAAATGACATCTGGATTGTAAATACTGTAGGATGTGTTAATAACACCGCAAGACGAATTGCAGATGCTACCGGTGCAAAATATCTGCCTCATCCGTACGGATGTTCTCAATTAGGAGATGACCATGCGGCTACCCAGAAGATTTTAAAAGGTATGATATTACATCCAAATGCAGGTGGCGTATTGGTGCT
>JAZRCD010000104.1:0-3689 GCA_045635425.1 Ructibacterium sp.
TAGGTCTTACCGCCATCTTTGGTTTCGATTCCATTCCCTTGGAAAATCAACTTCATGGTGTTGGTATCTCCATCTTCCAGAAGTGCCAATGTGGACATCAAACCAAAAGATTCCACATCCGTCATCGGTTTAGCGTCTCCGCGGTAAACCACGTTGCTGATTTCAGCTACACTCTTACTCAACATAAAACCGACACTACCACGCTCTTCGTCAGCATCTAAATCCTGAAGCATCTGCTTTCCATCAAGATAGAAGGTGACATCCCTGCCGTCAGGACGCTCTTCCATCTTCACTTCCATCCGCACCATCTTATTGATTGGAATTTCAGCATCAACTTCTGCAATCTTTGTTATGGTAGTTCCGCGCTTGCTCACCATCTCAAGCTTTCCGGTGGTTGCATTAAAGCCTACCAAATTGTATCTGGATTCCTCCTCAGGATTTGGGACAGAAAGGTTGTAAACCATCCAAAAACCTTCGTTGCAATCCTTTAATTCCACATCTGCCGCAAAGGTAGCATGACCGGAATTGGCGGTCATATGAATCAGACCATTGGTAGCCTCAGAACCGTTTACAAACATTTTTTTCTCATTCTTATTCACATAGATGGAGGCATCCTGCTGACGCCAGAAATGGATAGCATCAATCTCTCCGGTTCCCTTAAAGTCTTCTTCATACAAATAAATATCGTTGTAATCGCTAACAGCTAAATATTTGATATTGCTTCCGTCGGCAACCTCAATTCCCATAGAACCATTGCCATGGGTATGAGGTTCACGGAAACTGGTGAGCCATGTTCCGTTCCCATAAAGTTTGGATATGCCAGCCGAGGTCTCCACACGATAGTATACATCCTTATCCGATACTACTGCATCACAAACATATCTCTCCTTAGGAATGGAGGTATCGTGGAAGGTTTCCCGCACATAAATCTTACCATCACGAATGCTCAAATCCGTACGGAAATACCCATCATTGACCGCCAGATGTATCTGGTCATCGGCACTGGCAAGGAAATCAAGTTGTCTGTGGATACCAAGACTGGGCATCTGATAGGTTGTATCTCCTTCTTCCACATCTCTTAGAACCAGATGGTTCTTTCTCCGTTCCGGAAGACTAACCTTTTCATTTGCAATGGTCAAGCCTTCCTCAACGAAGTTCTTTTCTACTTCATCAGTCTGTGGCATCAAGTAAGAAAACGCCAACTGACCATTGCGGTAAACATCTGCATAGACTCCATCTGTCAGAATCTGGAACCGTCCGGTTCCGGATGCAAGATTGTAGGTTTCCTCACCTGTATTAGTCAGATAAACCACCGAATCAGCAGTGTGCTTCAAAAGCATTTTATGGTTACCATTACTTAAAAGCGCAGTTGCACTACCGCTATCTCCCGACACTTCATAATAGATATCATTGGAGAAGTTGGTGGTATTATTGTCATCTGCTAAAGCAGGACGAATTTCCCGACTTGCTTTACCAATAATACATCCTGTTTCATCTCGCACAACAACATCCAACACCTGTGTTTCACCGGAAGATACCGGAATGGAAATCGAACAAGGCACAGTATTTTTCTTTGCTACAGAAATACCGCTGAGGTAATACTCTGCTTCATGAATCCTCTGCAATCTATCGTAGGCGTTCAAGGATGCTTGGATACTTCCATCTTCCTTCCATGTGGTTTCTAAATCGCATTCTACTGCAGGAATTACTGTAAAAGGCGTTGCATCGCTTTCGGTTTCTCCATACCCCACTGTCATGTGATAGGATCCAGCCGGAATCTCTTCTAAAATTGCACGATAATCAGGTGCATAACCGGTTGCAATCACTTTTCCATTGATTTTATAATCAACGGAAGGAACGGACTTATCTGCTACAGTAGCATTTAAGAAGATAGTGTTTCCTTCCAAATACTCTGCATTCAGGAAGGGCGTTGCCAGTTCAACCTCATCCGCAATGGGTTCGTAACTCATCCAATCAATCTGCCAGTCACAGGTACGGGTAAATGCACCCAAAGATAAGAGTGCAATCAATCCTTTTCCGGTGTTATTTGGTTTATTATCATCAATTTCGCTGATCAATTTGTCATCAACATAATAAGAAACCAATGCACCATCATGGGCGGTCTTCATCATAAACTCATGCCAGTCTCCATCAATAACGCTGACCATTTCGCTCTGTCGATAATTCCAGTTCGGTTCAGCCATAATACAGTAGTCATCATCGAACCACATACCATGTTGCCGACTTGAGGAACGAACATCAACATGCTGTCTGGTTCCGGGAGAGGGCATTTTGAACCGCATTTTAAAAATATAATCCTCCTCAGCCGGGAATTCGGGCACAATGAGTTGAGCCTGTTGGTTAATTCCAAAATTATTAATACATCGAAGCATTCCGCCCTCTACAAACCAAGCACCTTTTACAATGGGTTGCTTCCAGTCAGCGATTTCATCGGGGGAATTAAAATCCCAACGCATCGGTTGCGGTGTGGTAGAAGCACTATTGCCGCCTTGACTTCCTGATCCAACGCTGGGAGGTTCGTTCATTTTGAAATCCGAAATCTCCACTCTTCCTACCATACCTCTTGCTTCAGCAGTATGAACTTCAAAGGTAGATCCAACCGGTGCACTTTGCACCTCTATGGTTGTTACGTAATATCCATCCATAAACAAATCGGCTACTCCGTCAATCATCTTCACCCGATAAGTATGATACTTATCATCGGTATTGTGAGAGAAGGATTTAAAACTCCCACCCGAGCCTCGATAATGAACGGTATCGGGATCAATGGTAAGAGAAAGTTCAAACTTCCCATCATAGATAACCACCTGAACCCGGAACTGACTGATCTTCATAGTCCACTCCATATCATATACAGAGGTAAAAGGCGTACTAAGAACTGCACTTCCCGTTTCATTACTTGAAGGATTGATAGAAATCAAACCATTATTAAGCTTTGCTGCACCACTAAGAGTAAAATCCTCATACCAGTTCGCCTCCGCTGCAACCGCAGGTATACACAAAGAAACCATCATGGTCAAACAGATGCACACAATTGTAAAAACTGCAGTAAACTTTTTCATCATCACTTCACCTCTCCTACTTTATGATATATACAAAATACAGATTTCCGTTTTGGGTAAACATCATAGCTTTCTGATCAGTTTGAGGGTTGACACTATAGGGGGTAACGCTCCCCGCAGAGCCCATGGAAAGCTTGTCCTTTTCCTGACTATCATAGACATAATAGCTGGTCTCTCCCGTAACAAAATAGTTATGAAGTCCCGTCATATTAGCTACACCGCCGATATCCTCTTTCACGGAATTAGTATGGGTGATAAAGCCATCCTTTATAGAAAGAATAGTACCATAGGAAAGTCTGCATTCGTAGTAAAAATCATGGTTATCCGAGGCAATACCTGCACTATAAACCTTTTGACTCGGAACACCATCGGAAACAGAATACCAGGTTTCTACCTTCGCAATGGTATTGCTCAAATCCATAGAAACACGAACTATATCACCAATTTCCATGGGGTAATCCTTTAACTTATAGGACACAGGATAAGTCTTTTGCTGGCCATTACTTCCAAGCAAGGTTACCTGCTTCACAACATAACCCTCATCATCCAGAACATAAGAAATATCTGACACAATTTGTGCCGGAGTAATACTGGATATGGTCGATA
>JAZRCD010000105.1:0-5902 GCA_045635425.1 Ructibacterium sp.
TTCTTTTTGATATCCTTTAATATGAGCTGTACATTCTGGAATCCCTTATAGTCATTAATATCCAAAGAGAATGCCACATCAATGAAGTCACCCTCCTGCAGGTGCTGATAGTACTCACCCATACCAAATCCTACCGAATCAAGATACTTTCCATCTTTCAGAAGTGTCATCCGAAGATGCTTGCCCTCGCTCATAACACTGATCTTATGTATCTTGATGTTACGAACTGCAAAGAGGGGGGTGGGATTATCCACACCGAAGGGCTGCAATCGATTAATGTCGTTCACCGTCTCCATGGTGATATACGGAACCTTAATGGCCGCATCCAACAAAATGGTGGGAGTCAACATGGTTTCGCTGAACTGATCCTTGGAACAGTCGTTAATCTTCTTACGGAATTCTTCGATATTCTCTGCCTTGATGGTAAGTCCTGCCGCCAGTTCGTGACCGCCAAATTTCTCCAACAAATCAGAACTGCTCTCTAATGCACCAAACAAATTAAATCCTGTTACGCTACGACCCGAACCCTTTGCTTCATCCCCATCAATTGCAAAGAGGATGGAAGGCTTGTAGAACTTCTCGGTAATCTTGGAGGAAACGATTCCCACAATACCATGATGCCAGTTCTCGTGGGGGATAACAATTACGTTATCATCCTTTACCTCGGGATGGGTTTCCAAATATTCCATTGCCTCACGGAACATCTTCTGCTCAGTCTGCTGACGAAGGGTGTTTTCCTCACACAGAGACTCTGCCAATTCCTTGGCGCGATTTTCGTCGTCGGTCAGGAACAGTTCCACACTACGGGATGCACAACCCAGTCTGCCGCTGGCGTTAATCCGAGGTGCAATGGTATAACCGATGGTGGAAGTGGTGATTGCCTTTCCGTTGGTAGAAACATCAATCAATGCCTTAAGACCAACATTCTTGGTGGCACGGAACCGCTTCAGACCCTCGGTAACAATTACACGATTCTCATCCACCAAGGGAGAGATGTCTGCCACGGTACCCAGACACATCAAGTCTGAATATTTTTCCATCAATTCGGGCAAAGACTCTTTGTCATCCAACGCCTGAATCAATTTGAATACAACGCCAACTCCTGCCAGACTCTTGAAGGGATATGCACAATCCTTCCGCTTGGGGTCAACCGATGCATAAACAGCAGGAATCTGTTCCTTACATTCATGATGGTCGGTTACAATAACATCCAAGCCAATCTCCTTGGCATACTCGCTTTCTTCTACGGCGGTGATACCGGTATCTACCGTAATAATCAAACTGGTGCCACCCTCACGGATTTTATCCAGCGCATCACGATTGATACCATAACCTTCCTGCATCCGATCGGGAACATAGTAGTCCACTTCGATTCCCATTTCACGCAGGTGCTTATACAAAATAGCGATGGAGGTAATACCGTCTACGTCATAATCACCATAGATGGTAATCTTCTCTTTCTTCTCTTGTGCCTGACGGATTCTGGAGGCTGCCTTCTCCATATCCTGAAGCAAATAGGGATCATGAAGCACGCTCAGATCCTTAGACAAAAATCTGTCAATTGCCTGATCATCCCGAATCCCACGATTGTATAAGATGATGGCTGTCAGAGGCGAGATATGAAATTTCTTGGACATCTCCACAACTCGCTGTTTATCAAATTCTCTCAGAAGCCACTTTTTCTTTAACATAATATACTCTCCCTGATTCCTGAATTTGCAGATGAAGGACTTTCATCCGCTTTTTCCATGATGAACACATATAAAGTTATTCTATCACGATTCCCCTTAAATTACAATACCTTTTTCTTTGAAATGGGGGTAAAACTAACCAAAAATTTAAGCAAACTTTCTCCGTCTTGCCCAAAGGCTTTTATTCTTCTGCAGGAATTCGTCTTTGCATCCGCAGATCCTTTCCAATGAACGGAATAATTTCAAAACTGTCCCAGAGCCTTGATGTAAACCGCTTACTGTACATCTTTTCCAATCCCTCCAGATTCAGGTTGGTGGAGAGCACCGTACTCTTTCCCGACAACTGTCTGGAATTGATGATATCAAAGATTGCCGCAGCGGAATAGGCGGTAACAAACTCGGTTCCCAAATCGTCAATCACCAAAAGATCTGCCTGACGAACCTGCCGTGCCGCATAGACCGCCTGTTCTTCCTCTTCAGGCAGAAGTCGGTCGAACTTCTGCTTTTCCAACAAATCAAACAAACGAAATGCGGTCTGGTAGTAGACTGATTTACCACGACCAATGGCATAGTTGGCAATACATCCTGACAAAAAGGTTTTTCCTGTTCCTGCATTGCCCATGAGAAGAAGACTGCGATGGGTCTGGTCAAAAGTTTCTGCAAAACGCATGCCCTTGGTATAAACCGTCTTCATATGCGCCAATGTATCTCTACCGTTATCACTTGGCTGTGTGGCAAAGAGACTGTAATCTACCTTATCAAAGGTTTGCGCCTTCATGGCATCGGTCAGGTTGGAGGTGGTTCCCATATAATGCGCCACCAAGGCCTCTAAACAACTGCATCGACGTCCGTTCTCCAAAAAGCCTGTATCTCTGCAAAGAGGACAAGTGATAATCTCGTCCAGATAGTCCTTGGGTTTTCCCATCCTTGCAAGCAGTTCGTCCCGCTCCCTTTTCAGGTTCCGCATGGATTCTTCAATGGCAGGATACTGCGAACCGCCCGACAGAACACATCTTGCCAAAGCAGTTCCCCCTGCACGTAAGCCACTCTCAATCCGTCCGTATTCCTCCGGAAAGGCATTCCGCACCTCCCGAATCCGACTTTCTCGGGTTGCCTGATTTTCTTCCCGCCTTTGTGCCAAGGCACGATTGGCAAGTGTATATGCAGATTCCATGGTTTTCACCCCTTACATTCCATCATCCAGCATCAAATCCAAAAGTTGTTCTTCCAACTTTCCGTAATCCACCGGATTGGTATCATCGTAATTGTTGAACTTACTCCGCTTGGGAGTCCCTTCGGTCTTTACAGGCTTTCCGTTTCGGAACGCCTCTTCGCTTTCTTCCACCTGTTTTTGAGTGGTCAGTCCTTCCTCCACCCAACTAAGAAGAATCTTATTCATATAGCTGAAACTGAGTTTCCCTGTCCGTGCAACCGTCCGATCATAAGCCAAGGGAATCAAATCAAGAGACAACCCCGCTGTTTCGGACCATTGCTTAATATATTTTTTCTCGGTGGCGGTCAGAGCACGGTCGAAAATTCCCAGCATACCGCAGATTTTCCGTTCTATGCTGTCCCGCTCCTCCATCTCCATCACGTGTGCCTCGGCGGCCTCGAAGGTATCAATACCCCGCTCTGCCCAATCCATGGCAACGGTTTCCAGATACCGCCGTCCCGTCTTGCCTCGCTTTGCTCCATAGGACAAGAGCATGGTAATAACCTCCACGGGAAGTCCCAACCAGTCCACAAAGGAATAAAGCATCTCCATATCCGACTGGGTCAAAACCTTTTGAAGCACGGTTTCCGCCTGATAGAAAAGTCCCGAAATAGACTTGTTCTTTGTGGCAACGGCATCAATTTCCGCCATGGTATAAGAGGGTCTTGTCTGACGACGCAGGGAAGGAGTCTCGTCAATCGTTTCTGTCTTCTTCCGTGTCTTTTTCTTTGTTTCGGGGAAACAGTAACCCGTCTTGGTACGACAAAGTTCCCCTCGACTGACCCAAAAGTCCAGAACAAAACTCGCATGTTCCTGACTGATATCCAGTTCCCGTGCAATTTGCTCGGTTTGAGGGAACGCTCCGTCCTTCTCGTTTCGGTATTTCAGGTAAAGGTACACCTGAATGTATTCGGGATTGGAAAAACGGATATACTGCTCCGCAAATTGGTTAGAAATCATAAATCCATCCATTCAGGCCACCTCCTTTGCTATTTTCCCACGCAGAACCGTGAAAAGACCTGATCCACAATCTCTTCCTGCACGGTAAGGCCGGTGACCTCACCCAAAGCAGAAAGAACATCTTCTAAATCTACAAATAATAAATCATAGGGCATCTCTGCCTGATTGCCGGCCTTTGCACTTAACAATGCATCCAAAGCCTTTTGCAGAGCATCCCGTTGTCTCACATTACTGAGATAAACCTGACCCGGTTGCAACCGCTGTGCCAAGAATAGTTTGGCAATGGCATCTTCCAGTTCCGTAACGCCCACGATGATCCCATCCTTGGGAAGTGCCGTGGGGATGATACTCTCTTTGTCAAGTTCTAACTTCTCAGCTATCTCCTCTGCTGTCACCTTCTGACCGCAGTCGGTTTTATTCAAAAGAACCAGTCGGGCACATGTGGGAAGTTCCTTGGAAATAGCAATATCTTCCTCAGAAAGTTCCTGACTGCTGTCTAAAACAAACAGGCACAAATCTGCCGTTTCCATCTTCTCTCTTGCTCGATCAATGCCGATTCGCTCTACTTCATCTTCACTTTGGCGAAGACCCGCCGTATCCAACAGCCGAAGAGCAACGCCACCCACATTCACCGTCTCTTCAATCACATCTCGTGTGGTTCCGGGAATGTCGGTAACGATGGCCTTTTCACATCGAGCCAAAGCATTCAATAAGGAAGACTTTCCCACATTGGGTCGTCCCACAATAACCGTCTGGATACCCTCTCGCAGAATACGTCCCGTCTCAAAGGTTCCAAGCAGATGCCTGATTTCCGTTTCTATCTTCTCCAAATCCGCTTCGGTTTCTTGGCGCTTTGGCGCTTCCACCTCTTCCGGATAGTCTGCCGCCGCAGAGATATGAGAGGTCAACGCCATTACCTGTTCCCTAAGATCGTTGATTTTCTCCTTCAAGCCGCCCTGCAAAAATCGTGCGGCATTTTCAAGGCCCAACTCAGAGCGAGCATCAATTACATCCATGACCGCCTCAGCCTCGTCAAGGCCCGTCTTTCCGTTCAGGAAGGCACGACGGGTAAACTCACCGCCCTCGGCAAGTCTGCCACCTGCCGTCAAAATCTCTTTCAGTATCCGATCCGCCACCAGAAATCCGCCATGGCAATGAATCTCCACCACGTCTTCTCCCGTGTAGGAGCGAGGCGCTCTCATGACCACCGCCAGAACCTGATCCAAACTATGTTCAGGATCATCTGCCCGATGGGCACGACAGAGTATGAGCTTGTGACTTTCCCAGCAGGAGACATCCCCCTGCTTTTGGGAGGTCAGAACCCGATTTGCCACCTTTGCGGCATCCTGTCCGCTAATCCTTAAAATGGCAATGCCACCCGTACCGATAGGGGTGGCGATTGCAGCAATAGTGTCATGTAACTTCATACACGTTCTCCATCCAAAAAGCCTGACGCTTTTTAGTTCTTGTTGATATTCTCTACCAAATCCTGAATGATGGCAGAAAGCTCGGTATCTCCGCTCAGGTTCTCCCGAATCTTCTTCACCGCCGTCATAACCGTGGTGTGATCCCGATTGAACTCCTCACCGATTTTGGGGTAGGATTCATCCAAAACCTCTCTTGCAATGTACATGGCAATATGTCGGGGATATGCAATGTCGTTGGAACGACGCTTGGTGGCCAAGGTTCCGCCGGGAAGCCGGAAATACTTCTCCACTTCGTCAATGATAACCTTGCTGGTAATATCCCGCTTGGGCAGGGTGGAAAGAATCTCTTTCAAAGCCTTTTGTGCCAGTTCCATGGAGATGGTGTTGGTTCTTTCAATGCCGGCATAGGCCAGAATCCGCTTCACTGCACCCTCTAAGTCACGGACGTTGGATTTGATGTTGTTTGCCACATATTCCACAATCTCTTCATCAAAGGTGAAATATTCTTCCTCAATCTTGGCACGAAGAATGGCCAGTCTGGTCTCATAGTCAGGGGGTTGCACATCCGCCAAAAGTCCCATCTGGAACCGACTCTTCAATCGTTCCTCCAG
>JAZRCD010000106.1:0-4363 GCA_045635425.1 Ructibacterium sp.
AACCCTGAACGCATCTATGATTGCCATTGGTGATGCGAAGCGTGCCATCGGTGTTGCAGGCGTTATGGGCGGTGCAAATTCCGAAGTGACCGAAGAAACCACCGAGGTTCTTTTCGAGGCGGCAACCTTCCATCCCACGATGGTACGTCGTGGTGCCAAGGCGCTGGGTATGAGAACCGAAGCATCTGCACTCTTTGAAAAGGGTCTTGACCCTGAGAACTGTCTCCCGGCGATCAATCGTGCCTGCCAGTTGATGGCGGAAATCGGTGCCGGTGAAGTGGTTTCCGGTGTGATTGATTTGTATCCCGGTAAGAAGGAGCAAAAGGTTCTTCCTTTTGAACCGGAGAAGATGAACCGTTTCTTGGGCATTTCAGTTACCGAAGACGAGATGGTAAAGATTCTTGCCAGCCTGGAATTTGAAGTAAAAGACGGCAACGTATATGTTCCCACCTTCCGAAATGATATTGAAGGTATGGCAGACGTGGCAGAGGAAGTAGCAAGAATCTATGGCTATGACCTGATTCCCTCTACCATGATGCAGGGTTCTGTCTGCGTTGGCGGTAAGAACGAAAAGCAACTTCTGGAAGATTCCATGCGGAATACGTTGGCGGCATGCGGACTTTATGAAGCAGTTACCTTCTCCTTTATCGATCCTAAGGAATTGGATATGGTGAAGATTGCTCCGGCGGATAGCCGTCGTGATATGGTTCGGATTTCCAACCCCTTGGGCGAGGAAAATAGTGTAATGAGAACCGATATGCTCTCTTCCATCATGAAGAGCCTCCGCACCAACTATACCAGAAGAAATGCAGAGGCAGGTCTCTTTGAACTGGGTACCATCTATCGTCCCGTAGAGGGTGAAAAACTTCCCGAAGAGAAGTTGGAAGTTGCCCTTGGTATGTACGGTGAGTGTGATTTCTATAATATCAAAGGTATTGTGGAGCAGTTGCTTGAGAGCATCGGCATTGAGGATTACAGTTTCGGTGTATGTGAAGAGAATCCTTCTTTCCATCCGGGACGTTGTGCTGAGGTATTCATCAAGGGTGAGAAGGTTGGTGTGGTAGGTCAGGTTCATCCTGAGGTAGCATCCGGTTTCAAGATTTCTGCCGAGGTATACGGTGCATTGTTAGACTTTAATACCATGATGAAGTATCATACCGTAGACAGACATTATAAGAGTCTTCCTAAATTCCCTGCAACCGGTCGTGATATTGCTATTTTGGTGGATAAGAATATCACCGTTGGGGAAATCGTGGAGATCTTTAAGAAGCAGAAGAGTGATATTTTAAGAGAATACAAACTCTTTGACGTATATGAGGGCGAGCAGGTTGGTAAGGATAAGAAGAGCGTTGCATATTCTCTGACCTTCCGTGCCGATGACAGAACCTTGACCGACCAGGAGGTAGGCGAGGTTGTGGATAAGATTCTGGCTGACCTGAAAGAGGAATTAAAGGCAGAATTGAGATAAACAAAATAAATTCAGAAAGGATGATTTGGAATGGATCGTAATAATTTTATGAAAACCCTGAAGTTTGATGCAATTTCTGATGGACCTATGAAGCCAAGAGAAATTTTGCTTTCGGTTCACGATGCGTTGGTGGAGAAAGGATACAATCCCATCAGTCAGATTGTGGGGTATGTTTTGTCAGGAGATCCTTCCTATATCACATCCCATAACGGAGCCAGAAAACTGATTCGTCGCTTGGAGCGGGATGAGATTCTGGAGGAATTGGTTACCTTTTATGTGAACCACAAGGATTAGTATCATCTCAATCCTTGTGTGGGAATGGTAAGCCATATTGACAAAAAGAATAATATAATGTAAAATAAAACCAATCTTTTAAAAATGGGAGGAAGAAAAAATGAAAAAGTTATTGGCACTGGTACTGGTTGTAGTACTTGCAGCCGGCGTATTGGCAGGTTGCGGAGCAAAGAAGGACGATAATGTTCTGACCATGGCAACCAACGCGGCATTCCCGCCGTATGAGTTCTATGAGAACGAGACCATTGTTGGTATTGACGCTGAGATTGCAGGAGAAATCGCAAAGAAGCTGGGTATGGAACTTGAGATTGTTGATACCGAGTTCGGTTCTATCATTGCAGGCGTACAGTCCGGCAAGTATGACATGGGTATGGCAGGTCTGACCGTTACCGATGAGAGAAAAGAGATGGTTAACTTCACCTCTTCTTATGCAACCGGTATTCAGTCTGTTATTGTAACCGAGGATTCTGACATCAAGACTCTGGACGATCTGAAGGGCAAGAAGATCGGTGTTCAGCAGGACACCACCGGTCATATCTACGCTGCAGGTGATTACGGCGATGAGATGGTTACTCCTTTCAACAAGGGTGCGGACGCAGTTGCAGCTCTGTCCAGCGGTAAGGTTGATTGCGTTATCATCGACAACGAGCCTGCAAAGTCCTTTGTAAAGGCGAACAAGGGTCTGAAGATTTTGGATACCGATTACGCAGTTGAGGATTATGCAATTTGTATTGCCAAGGAAAACACCGAGTTGTTAGAAAAAGTCAACAAGGCTTTGGAAGAACTGATTGCTGACGGAACTGTTCAGAAAATCGTAGACAAGTACATCAGCGCTGAATAATGTATGAAAACGGCGGTGTTTTCACCGCCGTTTTTTCTGCTGTTTTGTGAAGTTAGGAGATGAGTAACGTGAGTTTAAAGGAACAGTTCATTCTGAATTTTATAGAGGATGACAGATGGAAGTATTTGACCAATGGATTGAAGAATACTTTGCTCATTACAATTTTTGCTCTGTTGTTGGGTGTGGTAATTGGTATTGTTGTTGCCATGATTCGAACCACCTACGATAAAAATCAGGAATCCATGAAGAAACGAAACAAGGTTGGTTATGGAATTTTCTCTGTGGTTAACGGGATTTGTAAAATATACTTAACGGTCATTCGTGGTACTCCGGTTGTTGTCCAATTGCTGATCATGTATTTCATTGTATTTTCCTTTTCGAATAATGGAATTATGGTTGCATCCATTGCCTTCGGTATTAATTCCGGTGCCTATGTGGCAGAGATTCTCCGTGGCGGAATTATGTCCATTGATGTTGGGCAGTTCGAAGCCAGCAACTCTTTAGGATTCAACTATATCCAAACGATGATTTATGTCATCATTCCTCAGGTGTTTAAGACAGTACTCCCCACCTTGTTAAATGAGATGATTGCTCTGATTAAGGAGACCTCCATTGCAGGTTACGTGGGAATTGTTGATTTGACCAAGGGTGGAGATATTATCCGCGGAAGAACCTTTTCTGCGTTCATGCCCTTGATTGCGGTAGCCTTGATTTATCTGGCGATTGTAAGTTTCCTGACCTATGTTTTAGGAAAAGTGGAGAGGAGGTTAAGAAAGAGTGAACGATAATGTTATTATTCGGACAGAAAACCTCTGTAAGTATTACGGAGAAACGATTCACGCGTTGGAGAACGTCAATGCGGAAATCAAACGAGGAGAAGTGGTTGTGGTAATCGGCCCTTCCGGATCCGGAAAATCCACCTTTCTTCGGTCTCTGAACCTGATTGAGCCTGCTACCTCCGGTAAGGTTATCTTTGATGGTGTAGATATTATGAATGCCAAGGTGAATATCAACCTCCATCGGCAGAAGATGGGTATGGTGTTCCAGCACTTTAATCTCTTCCCTCATATGACGATTTTGCGGAATATGACCATTGCTCCCATGAAACTCTTAAAGAAGTCCAAAGAAGAGGCAGAAAAAACTGCAATGGAACTCTTAAAAAGAGTTGGTCTTGAGGATAGAGCAGGGGCGTACCCCTCTCAGCTCTCCGGTGGTCAGAAACAACGTGTGGCAATTGTTCGTGCTCTTTGCATGAAGCCTGATGTGATGCTCTTTGACGAACCCACCTCCGCCTTAGACCCTGAAATGGTAGGCGAGGTTTTGGAGGTTATGAAACAACTGGCACAAGAGGGTATGACCATGGTAGTGGTAACCCACGAGATGGGATTTGCCAAGGAAGTGGCGGATCGGGTTATCTTTATGGATGGCGGTTCCATTATAGAAGAGGGAACCCCTCAGGAGATTTTCGAGAACCCCAGGAACGAAAGAACCCAGAACTTTTTACGAAAAGTGTTATAAAAAAAGGTGCGGATCTTTCCGCACTTTTTTTGTAAGAATCTCAATTGTAAAGTGAAATGCAATACTTGTTTGTTTGATTTATAATTTAAAGTGTATAAATCATAGATGCAGACAGGTATTGCATTTTGTTTTGCAAAAAAAGACTAAACATATTTACAAAATCACTTTTTTTCTGTTATAATAAAAATGGAATTTAGTGAATTGTTATAACTTTGGAGATGTTGTTGTGACAGCACTATGTG
>JAZRCD010000107.1:0-5143 GCA_045635425.1 Ructibacterium sp.
ATCGGTATTATAAAGTTCATCCGACAGGGTAACCGTCTTTGAACCGGAAGGATGGGTAATATCCATCATTCGAACCGTCTGACCTTCCTCGTTCAGGGTATCATAGATATCAGAAATGATACTGGGCGCGTTGTATCTTAAGTCATTTGCCGCAGTATTGGTATCGTAGATCATCAGGTATTTTGCAACTTTAGTAAGCGGATCTACATTGAATGCTTCTACTACGGGGTAGTGACCATCGATGATGGTAGAACGGAAGTATTCAACCTCGTCTCTGTCGTCCTGCAGAACACGCATTGCTCTGTTCATGCCAAGCGCAGTAAATATCAGCTCAGAACCTGCCTGATTGTAGAAACTGTTGGGATAGGAAGCATAAGCCAGTCTTCTTACCTCGGATTTTCCTGTCTCTGCAGGCTGGAGAGAATCTTCTCTCTCGTAATCACGCTCATAGATAATGGTGTCGATGTGAGTCAACATCCCCTCATCATTCAAGCGGAAACGAATGGGCTGAGCATAGGGGAATTCCGCATCACCATTCTTCATTCTGTCAAGGTCATTGTTGCCATCAGCATCTGCGGTACCCAGCGTCATATCGTCGTTGTAAGCACGAAGTGCATTAGCATCACTCAAACGCTGCATTGCCGCATCTACCTTGTTGTACTTGATTTCGTCCATGTAGAAGTTCTTGGTTGCGGCAAACTCGCGAATTTCGTAGTTCTGGTCAATCAGTCGAACGGAAAGTTCACCATTGAAACCGCCACCACTATTCCGAGCTCCCAACAGATATGCAAACTGATATACATCGTTGGAAGCATGCAGAATTACTGCCGCCGCGTCTCCATCAGGGTAGATGGAAACTGTCTCGCCCAGACGAACGGTTTCGTCAATAACAGTACCGGTAGTTACCTTGTAGATGGTATCGTTTACGGTGATGGTATCATCCATAAAGGAAGTAACCTGACCGGTAACAATATCTTCCATCTTGGTCATGGTAACCTTTACGGTTCCTGTGGCGTTCTTACTCTTACGATATCTCAAAACAGTACCTTCGGTCAGGGTACCCAGATTCACGGGACCATACTCACCGGTTAAGGTAATATCATTGATTTGACCCTTACCGCCAATAGCAGAATCCTGGGGATACTTACCATAGAGAATCTTATTCTCCTTGTCCTGACTTTGGTATACCATGTACTCGATATCGTCTACGGTAATCACATCGTAGAGTTCGTCATCATCGTTATCAATCAAGGTTATGGTACCGGTTGCAGGCTTTAAGTCCTCATCGTCAAAACCGGGGAACGCTACACCATTTACAATAATATCAGGAGCCAGCGCAAGCTTATAGCCCTTATCCTTTGCGCCAACCCAATACTTAAGTTGACCATCTTCGATACCGATAACATCTTTGCCCTCGATGGTTACCATATTGTTTCTGGTTTCGTCTGCAAAGAGATAGAATATATCCTTTGCAGTGGAACTACCGTCTTTCTTGCTGTAGAAGTTTACATACTTACCAAGCAAGGTGGGATCATCCCAGTTAAAGATACGATTGTTAATCTGAATGGAACCTGCCGGAATCATATCGGTGGGTTCAATCAAGGTGGTGTACTGCACACCCTTTACGATGCCATCCTGCTTAACCAGACCGTGGTAGCACTCGATGGCAAGGAAACCTTCGTTCTTCTTGAACTCCTTGGTATCACCATAGGTGATTGCCTCGAACATATCTGCGTGCAGAGTATTGTATGCCATTGCCAGCGCCTCACCATAGGTTACAACGCCGTCCATGGTAACACCTTCGGTAATCTCCGCATCCCGAGCAATCCGCAGGAAGGACATATACTCCCCTGCTTCCTTATAGCCCAGGAGAACAGAAAACACCTTGCAGATTTCAATATCGGAAACGGTATCATTGGGACGGAAGTAGCCATCTCCGTCTCCGGAAAGAACACCCATCTGACCCAATGCATAGATGTCAGCAAAATAAGGATTATCTTCCATAACATCATAGAAATAATAGTCCGTTCCTGTATATGCCGGTGCATTGGCAATCTTCGCACCTAAATGGGCCAACTCTCCTCTTGTCAACGCCTTGTCATAATTGGGATTCTTCTCAGTTACGACTCCCAATGCACGGAGCAGGCCTTCCTGACCGGGGGTCAGGAGGCTGCCGGTTGCCGCAGATGCGGACATTCCGGTACAAACGGAAAGGGTGGTTGCCAAGACAGTAATGGCAACGATTGCACTAATTTTACGTAGTAATTTCTTCATTGCCCTTATCTCCCTTCTACCATGTAATTATAGATTCTGTAAATTGCTACAGCCGACTCTGCACGAGTTGCAGAAGCGTTGCCTTCGAAGTTATTATCACCCTTACCATTCATCAACTGTGCCTGAGCCAAAGCGGTAACACTTGCTCTTGCATAATCGGGAATGGTATCGAAATCGTCGAAGACATATGCCGCAACCTTCTTCTCGATGCCAATGTTCTTGTAGTCCATAATCCGCTTGAGCATTACTGCCATGTCGGCTCTGGTAATCTTCTCACCAATACCGAAGGTAGTCTCGCTCATACCATTTACAATACCTGCCTCATAAGCGATTGCAATGTAGGGATAATACCATGCGTTTGCATCCACATCAGTAAATGCCATATCCACATTACCGTTACCCTTGATGCCTGCCGCTTGCAGAGCCATCTTCAGGAATTCTTCACGGGTTACTTCGCGGTTAGGAGCAAAGGTGCCATCACCGTTACCGGAAATTACACCCATATTTCTCAAGGCCTTGATGGAATCCTTTGCCCAATCAACATCACCTAAATCGGAGAAGTCCTCAGGAAGGGCAACAGGAGCCTGACCGCCAAATGCGCCACCGCCTGCAGCACCACCGCCACCGGTATTCTCGAATCCGGTAGTACCCTGGAAGATGCCGGAGCCAACGCTACCGCCACCTGCAGCACCGCCACCTGCGGCGCCACCGCCTGCACCACCAAAGCCTGCGCCGGTGTTGGATTCTGCAGCCTTTTGTGCCACAAGAGCACTCTGGAATGCAGCCAGAACGTCAGCTTCACTACTATAGCCACCGGTCATTCTCATAAAGAGTGCCTTCTTATCGGAGATACCTGCCATACTTTCAACAGTAACGCCTAAGGTACCATCCATAACCAGATCCTGTACATCGGACCACTTACCATTCTTAGCAGCGGTGTTCACGTCCAGACAGAACTGACGCTCGTGAACCTCGCCATTGGTTGCAACGTCCATAACATCACGGAAGTCATAGAGGGTTGCGAAGGTTGTGGCAGAACCCTTAGCATCTAAGAACCGTGCATATACGTCAGATGCAAAAGTCTCTTCTTCGTTCCACTTCTTTGCGGTTTCACTACCGTAATTGTCAATAAAGGATTTCATACTATTAACATCGGTAATGGTGTTGTAGGGAATATCATCACAGAAGAGCTCGATATCGGTTACCGCTGCAACGGTACTACCATACTGAACTCTTACGGTGTAGGTTCCACTGGGACAGGAAGGATCTACTGCAACGGAAGCATCCACCAGACCGGTACCGGAGGACTTGGTCTGTCCTACTGCACGAAGAGCACCATTTTCATCAACCACACTAATGGTGACTCTGCCATTCTTAATGCCGGTGTAACCGGTTACCCTAACATCATTGTAGTTTGACTCTGCATTTACGCCAATAACTGCATCCTTCTTGGGTGCGCCGGTTGCGTTGTTGGTAAGAACCGCACCTGCCATATCACCTAGAGGAATACCGGTTTCCAAGGTATCCCAGAGCATCACTGCCGCGGTGTCCTTGGTCTCGTCTACGTCTTCGGTTACGAAGGTGTTGGTCAGGTTTGCACCCTTACCACTGAGCACCTCGTAATCCTTTGCCTTAACGAACTTGGTATATCCGTAAGTACTGTCATATACTGCAGTAATCAAGGTTGCACGACGGTCATAGATAGAATCCAAAGTTCCGGTGAAGTACTCACCGCCGGTTTTAACTACGCCGGATTCCAGAACAGGCTCTTCTACCTTCAGATAGTCGCCGGAGTAAACCTTTACATCATCCAGCTGAGCATCCAAGCTACAGTGGAATGCCAACTTATCGTTTGCCTCGGAACCGGGAACGAACTTGGTATGGGTCTTAATCCACTCGTCGCTTCCTACCTTGTGCCAGTAAACATCACAGTATGCATTGTCAGTCCAAGCAAAGAGAAGTTCTGCCCATTCACCAACACCTGCCGCTGCCTCTGTTGCATTCTTACTGGTACCGGAAGTTCTGTTAATAATAAACACATTGGTATCGTGACAGTCGATTGCCAGTTTGTTACCGTTGTTTACCATATCCAAGGACATAACCGCATCCTTGGAGGGAATCAGGTACTTAAAGCGAATGAACCACTGACCCTTGGGGTTTACCTGACTCAGATCCACGTCCAGACGACTAGCGTTGGGATAGGATGTGTGAGAGGGTACAGAAGGATCTCTCTGGAACACGCCATCCTCAATCTTACCGGTAATCATGTTGTGAATACCCAAATCCTCGGAGAAGTCCTCGTCAATGTATACACGATTTGCCATATTGGCAATCTTTTCGGTATCGGAAAGAACCATTCTTTCAATCTTGTACTGCTTCACTTCAGAGATGGTTACCTTATTGGCGGTGGTGTTTGCGAAGAGCACACCATAAAATCCACCGGTACGGAAACCGCTGGAGGTTACACGAAGGGTCCATTCGGTTTCGCCATCTTCCTTGGTCCATACCATAAAGTTATTTCCATCATGAGTAACTAAGTAATTCAACCAACCGGTGCCGGGTGCAAAATCTTCCGCCGTGGTCTGACTGCTACCCTGAACAACCAGCTTGTTGGGATAGAGATAAAGACTTGCTCTGGGATAACCGTTCAGCTGTACATCCAGCATACTACCCGTATCCATCTTGGCACGGAACATTACCGGATTTGCCTTTGTCAAGGGTTTCCAAGCAGTTGTTGCTCCGGAATTCCAAGCAAAGTACTTACCTGCTGTCTGAACCAGTTCCAGACCGTTGGCACCCACGATGGGTTGTTCTTCATCTACTTCGCCGGTCTGCATGTTGGTCAACTGTGCATTGGCTTCGATGCCGT
>JAZRCD010000108.1:0-20252 GCA_045635425.1 Ructibacterium sp.
TGTTTTTTTTATGGCTATCAGTTATAATATATTCTGTAGAATTATGTTTAAAAGGAGGGGTGACAGTTGCTGAAAATAGAAGGGTGTGTAGAGCATATTATCTATGAAAATCACGAGAATGGCTATACCGTCTGTGATATCTCAAGTGCCGGACAGCTGATTACCCTGACTGGAATTATGCCCAACCTCAGTGAGGGTGAAAGTATTATTGTTCATGGGGAGTGGGTCACCCATATTGAATATGGAGATCAATTCAAGGTGGAATGTTATGAGCGGAAGATGCCTTCTACCGAAGAAGAGATAGAAAAGTATTTGGCATCCGGCTTACTGCCCGGAATCGGTAAGAGGACAGCTCGGAAAATTGTAGAGATGTTTGGTGCAGATGCACTTGAAGTTATAGAGCACGAACCGGATCGACTTTTGGCAATTTCAGGTTTGACAAAAAAGAAAGTAGATCTTATCTATAAGAAGTTTGTGGAATTAATCGGTGTTCGTGAAGTGGTGATCTTTTTTCAACGATTTGGTGTATCACCCGGTGCGGCATTCAAAGCCTTTCAACAGTTTGGAATCTCTACCGTGAAGTTGGTGGAAGAAAATCCCTATGTCCTGGCAGAGAGGGTGGATGGGATTACCTTTCAGACGGCAGATGCCATTGCCAAGGAAATAGGTCATGATATGAATTCCTATGATCGGGTGTCTGCCGGTATTCAATGCCTGATGAAGCAGATTGGTTATTTGAACGGACATACCTTCTTGCCTCGCAGTACCGTTGTGGGGCAGGCGTGTCAGTTTCTCGAAGTGGAACGCGGCGTTGCAGAGGAAGCTATAGCAGAAATGCTCCTTCGTAACGATCTTGTTTTGGTGAACAAGGGGGAATATGATGCGCTTTATTTAAAACTGTATTATGATGCAGAAAAGAGAGTCGCAGAACGATTGTTACAGATGTCCCAAATGGTTTTTGATATAGATATGCATGATGTGAACCAGTTGATTGAAGAAATCGAAGAAGATACGGGAATCTATCTTGCGGAAGCACAGTTAGAGGCAGTGCAGTGTGTTCTTCAAAATGCGGCAATGGTCATTACGGGTGGTCCCGGTACAGGAAAGACAACTACAATCAAAGCAATGATTGAGTTGATGGAACGTTCCGGAAAACGAGTTGCCCTTGCGGCTCCAACCGGTCGTGCGGCAAAACGAATTACCGAACTTTGTGGCATGGAGGCAAAGACTATTCATCGTCTTTTGGAGATTACCCCCGGGATTGATGAGGTAGGCATGCAATTTGCTCGAAATGCACAGAACCCATTGGATTGTGATTTGCTCATTGTGGACGAGATGTCCATGGTGGATATTTTATTGATGGATAGTTTGCTTGGGGCTTTGTCCAGAGGGACAAGACTTGTTATGGTAGGGGACAGTGATCAGTTGCCTTCTGTCGGAGCGGGAAACGTACTGAAAGATATCATCGATAGCGAAGTATTAACCTGCATCCGTCTGACAGAGATTTTCCGACAGGCAAGAGAGAGTATGATTGTTATGAACGCCCATCGAATCAACCGTGGCGAAATGCCTATGATGAATGATCGGGATAATGACTTTTTCTTGGTAGAAAGGGATGACCCCATGAGCCTTCCTGAAACCATTGCGGATTTGTGTGCAAGGCGCTTGCCGAAAGCCTATGGGCTTAGCAATCTTTCTCAGGTGCAGGTACTCACACCAACTCGCAAATCCATGATTGGAGTAACATATCTTAACACCGTATTGCAAGAGGCGTTAAATCCGCCAAGTCCCGACAAACCTGAGAAGATTTCCGGACATTGCACCTTCCGTCTTGGTGATAAGGTTATGCAGATCAAGAATAACTATCAAATGGAATGGGAACGGATTGACCGAGACGAGAAGGGTCTTGGTGTCTTTAATGGTGATGTAGGCTTTATTACTGATATAGATCAAAAGAGCCAGAAATTAACGGTGGTATTTGATGATCGTATGGTACAGTATGATTTTATGTTATTGGATGAGTTGGAGCTTGCCTATGCGATTACGGTTCATAAAAGTCAGGGTAGTGAGTTTGATGTTGTGGTAATGCCTGTTTTTGATACCCATCGGCTATTGATGACAAGAAACCTGCTTTATACCGCCATTACCCGTGCAAAGGCATTGGTTGTTTTGGTGGGTCAAGAAGAATATGTTCGTATGTTTGTGGAGAACGATAATACCCAAAAGCGGTATTCCGGACTAAAGGAAAAATTGGAGATTTATTAAACAGGAGAAAATCAAATGGAATATTTTGCAGCACCTTTACAAAATTTGATTGAGGAATTTGAAAAACTTCCCGGCATCGGAAGTAAGACGGCACAACGGTTGGCTTTTTATATTCTAAATCAACCTAAGGAAAAGGCAGAGAAGTTTGCCCATGCCATTGTAGAGGCAAAGAAGTCCTTGTGCTACTGTCGGGAATGTCAAAATCTTTCGGATAAGGAAGTTTGTAATATATGTGATAATCCCACTAGAGACCATAGCGTTATCTGTGTGATGGAAAGTCCTAAGGATGTTTTACAGATGGAGCGCACCAATGAGTTTAAGGGTGTTTATCACGTTCTGCATGGAGCCATTGCACCCATGGATAACGTTGGCCCTGATGATATTAAGATTAAAGAGTTGATGGCAAGAATCGCTCAAGGGAATGTACGGGAAGTGATTATGGCTACCAATCCTAATCTGGAAGGCGAAACCACAGCAATGTATATCTCTAAATTGATTAAGCCGTTTGGCGTTAAGGTAACCAGAATTGCTCATGGCGTTCCGGTGGGTGGAGAGTTAGAGTTTGCAGATGAAATCACCCTGTCCAAGGCAATGCAATGGAGAGTAGAACTGTAAGGTGAAAGTATGATACAAAAAAATGATATATACGAGATTGAAATTACCGGTATGACCGAAGAAGGCGATGGCGTCGGCAGAGTAGATAGCATGGCTGTCTTTGTCCCCTATACCATTGTTGGGGAAAAGGTTCGGGTTCTGATTGTTAAAGTATTAAAGAACTTTGCCTACGGAAAGTTGATGGAGGTGCTTGAGCCGTCTTCTCATCGTGTGAAGGCAGAGTGTCCGTATTTTTACCAATGCGGTGGATGTCAGCTGTGGCATATGGATCGGGATGCGGAACTTTCCTACAAGCGTCAGAAGGTGGAAGATTGCCTGAAACGATTAGGTAAACTGGATATGATACCTGAGGAAACAGATGATTGCGGTATGATGGAGCGTTATCGGAATAAGGCACAGTATCCTGTAACGGAAGATGGTATCGGATTTTACCGTCGGAACAGCCATCAGGTAATTCCTATGACCGATTGCAGATTGCAAGGGGAGCGGGATGCTCTTGTTTTAGATGCCGTTAAGGAGTGGATGGCGGAAGAGGCGATTACGCCCTATACGGAAGAAAATCATCAGGGGATTCTTCGACATATCTATCTTCGGGAAGGTAAGGAAGGAATCCTTCTTGTGTTGGTTACAAGAACAAAGGAACTACTCAAGACAGATGGTCTCCTTTCTAAGCTGAAGGAGCGGGAGATATCTGTCGTTGGTATTGTCCAGAATATTAATGAGAAACAAACAAACGTTGTTCTCGGCAGAGAAAATACCTGTCTTTGGGGCAAGGATTATTTGGTGGATGCCATTGGACATGTTCAATTCAAAATCTCTTCTCAATCCTTCTATCAGGTAAATCGGTATGAGACAGAACAACTGTATCGGTTGGCAGGCGGTTTTGCAGAACTCACAGGAAAAGAAACTCTGTGGGATATTTATTGCGGAATTGGTACCATTGGTCAATTCTTGGCCAAGAAAGCAGGAAAAGTAATTGGCGTAGAAATTGTACCTGAAGCGGTAGAAAATGCCAAAGAGAACGCTGTTTTGAACGAAATAGCCAATGCGGAATATTATTGCGGTAAGGCGGAAGTTCTTGTGCCTGAATTGGTGGCACGGGGCGAGCGCGCCGATGTGGTGATTCTGGACCCGCCACGAAAGGGTTGTGAAACAGAGCTTTTAGATGCAGTGGCATCGGTGAAGCCGAAACGGATTGTGTATATCTCTTGTAAGCCTTCTACCTTGGCTCGAGACTTAAAATATTTAGCAGAAAAGGGATACGAAACCCAAAAGGTAATTCCCGTTAATATGTTCCCGAGAACAAGCCATGTGGAGACAGTTGCGCTTTTGAAGTTAACTTAGGAGGTGTATTATGAAAACGACAGAGGAAGGATACATCAACAAAAACAATCAAAAGAATCTTGGTTATCGTGGAGTTTCAGAAACACAGGAGAATCTACAGACGTTATGTTCGAAGTGTAATTTGGGTAAAAGCAATTTAATTTAAAGTTTGCACCAAGGATTTGTTTGGCTATGCAAAAAATAACCAATGAAACCATAGAAAGAAGGAGGTGGCAGGTGCATGGAAAAAGGGACGAGTTTTCTGTCGATCTCAAAGGCAGATATGGAAAGACAGGGAATCGAAATGTTAGATTTTGTTTTTGTCATTGGTGATGCCTATGTGGATCATCCCAGTTTTGGTCCTGCCATCATTTCAAGAGTCTTGGAATCCAAAGGATATACCGTTGGAATCATTGCCCAACCGGATTGGCACACTTGTGAGGAATTTAAGCGGTTGGGAAAACCACGATTGGGATTTTTTGTATCGGCTGGCAACATTGATTCTATGGTAAATCATTATACTGCCGCCAAGAAGAAAAGGAATAATGATTTTTATTCTCCCGGCGGTAAAGCAGGATGCAGACCGGATAGAGCTACCATTGTTTATTGCAACCGGATTCGGGAAGCATATGGCCGGGATGTTCCCGTTATCATCGGAGGAATCGAGGCGAGCCTCAGGAGGTTTGCTCATTATGATTATTGGAGTGATAAGGTAAGACGGAGTATCCTGATTGATAGTGGTGCAGACTTGTTGGTTTTTGGTATGGGGGAACATCAGGTTATTGCTATTGCGGATTTGCTGAAAAGCGGTGTTCCTGTTAAGGAAATTAAGGGTGTTTCGGGCACTGCATACCTGGAATCAGATCGAGAAAAGTTGCCTGCAGATTGCGTTGAGGTTGCGGATTATCAAAAAGTCAGCACGGAAAAACGAGCCTATGCAAAGGCTACCATAGAGCAATATCGAGAGCAGGATGCGGTGCGAGGAAAACCCATAGCCCAGCTTGACAGAGACTTTTATGTAGTACAGAATCCACCTGCAAAACCACTTACTTCAGAGGAGTTGGATTGGGTATATGAATTACCCTATATGCGAACCTATCATCCGGTATACGAGAAGGATGGCGGAGTTCCGGCTATTGAGGAAGTGCGGTTCTCCTTGACTTCCTGTCGAGGGTGTTATGGTGCATGTAATTTTTGTGCGCTTACCTTCCATCAAGGGCGTACGGTGACTTCTCGAAGCCAGGAATCCTTACTGGCGGAAGCAGAACTTTTGACCAAAGAGAAGGGGTTCAAAGGATATATTCATGATGTGGGAGGGCCTACGGCAAATTTCCGAAAGCCGTCCTGTGAAAAGCAATTAAAATATGGCGTATGCCAGGAAAGACAATGTTTGTTCCCGACGCCTTGTAAGAATCTTGAGGTTACCCATGAAGAGTATCTTGAGTTGCTTCGGAAATTGCGAAAAATTCCGGGGGTAAAGCGAGTTTTTGTTCGTTCGGGTATTCGATATGATTATTTGCTTTATGATAAGAAGGATGATTTCTTTATCGAGTTGTGTAAGCATCATATCAGCGGGCAACTTAAGGTGGCACCGGAACATATTTCGGATCATGTTCTCAAGTATATGGGGAAACCGGGAAGAGGAGTTTATGATGCATTTTCTGAGAAGTATTATGCTATTAATGATAGACTCGGCAAGAAACAATTTTTAGTTCCCTATTTGATGTCTTCGCATCCGGGAAGCCGATTAAAAGATGCGATTATGTTAGCGGAGTATTTAAGGGATCATCGACTTAATCCGGAGCAGGTTCAAGATTTCTATCCTACACCGGGTAGTTTATCTACTTGTATGTATTATACAGGAATTGATCCAAGAAATATGGAAGAGGTTTATGTTCCCAAAACATGGGAAGAAAAACAGATGCAACGGGCGCTATTGCAATACAGACGTCCGGAAAATCATCAAACAGTTTATCAGGCATTAACCAAGGCCGGTCGAAAAGATTTGATTGGCAATGGTGAAAAATGCTTAATATCAGACAAGAGAAAAGGAGAGAGAAACAATGGCAAAACTGTTGAGCGGAAAGGCGGTTTCCGCAAGAGTCAAGGAAGAACTGAAAAAAGAGGTGGCAGAACTGACCGCGGCAGGAACAAAACCGGGTCTGGCGGTTATCATCGTGGGTGATGATTCTGCCTCCAAGGTGTATGTTGCGAATAAGGAGAAGGCATGTGCGGATTTGGATATGTACTCTGAAATGCATGCTTTACCTGCAGATACCACAGAAGAAGAACTGATTGCATTGGTTGACAAACTCAATGAAGACCCCAATATCCACGGAATTCTTGCTCAGTTACCATTGCCCAAGCATTTAGATGACAAAACGATTATCAATCGAATTCGTCCTGAAAAGGATGTGGATGCGTTCCATCCCGTCAATGTGGGTAAGATTATGATTGGCGACTTTGATTTTGTTCCCTGTACTCCTGCCGGAATTATGGAATTGATTCACGAGAGTGGTGTTGCAGTGGAAGGTAAAGAGTGTGTTGTAATCGGAAGAAGTAATATTGTTGGCAAGCCCATGTCCATGCTTTTGCTTCACGAAAACGGAACGGTTACCACATGTCATTCCAGAACACGTGACTTGGCAGAGGTTACGCGCAGAGCAGATATTCTGGTGGCGGCTGTTGGTATTCCGAAGTTTGTTAAAGCGGATATGGTAAAACCCGGTGCGGTTGTGATTGATGTTGGTATGGACAGAGATGAAAACGGTAAACTTTGTGGTGATGTGGACTTTGATTCGGTAGAGCCCGTTGCAGGTGCTATTACTCCGGTTCCCGGTGGCGTAGGTCCCATGACCATTGCAATGCTTATGAAGAATACTTTGACTGCGGCAAAACGTGCCCATGAGAAGAAACAAAAATAAAAAAAGGCGGAGTTTTTACTCCGCCTTTTTTGTTTTATGGTTATTAATCGTTCAACTTGTTTTGTTTTGCGTTATCTGATGTTATTTTGTTAAGTAACAAAGTAATAAGGATAATCACACCAATAACCACAATAATACCAAGCATTCCAAGTCCCATATATTTTAGATTGGTCACAAAATTCATAATATTGATTTCCATATTTTTGTCCTCCTACATATTGATAAAGAAGTTGAGGATAAGACCGCCAGCGATAACAGAGGCAATCTGTCCGGATACGTTAACACCCATAGAGTGCATCAAAAGGAAGTTCTGAGGATCTTCCTGAAGTCCCATTTTGTGAACCACACGGCCGGACATGGGGAATGCCGAAATGCCCGCAGCACCAATCATGGGATTGATCTTCTTCTTGGAGAAGAGGTTCAAAATTTTTGCAAAAACAACGCCGCCTGCGGTGTCGAAAATGAAAGCAAAGAGACCAAGGCCTAAAATCAGCAGGGTGTCGGGCTGCAAAAATTCAGCGGCTTGCATCCGCAGGGAGATGGTAATTCCAAGGAAAATGGTAATCAGGTTAGCAAGAACTTTTTGTGCGGTTTCGGAGAGAGAATTCAAAACGCCACATTCTCTGATTAAGTTACCAAACATCAAGAAACCAACCAAAGCAACGGAGTCGGGAGCAACCAGACCTGCAATCACGGTAATGATAATGGGGAAAAGAATTCTGGTTGTTTTGGAAACGTTCTTTTGAACATAGTCCATTCTGATCATACGTTCCTTCTTGGTTGTCAAAAGTTTAATTACAGGCGGTTGAATGATGGGAACCAAAGCCATATAGGAGTATGCTGCAACCATAATAGCACCTAAATATTTTGAATTAAGTGCCTGAGCGACTACAATAGAGGTAGGACCATCTGCTGCACCGATAATACCGATGGATGCCGCATCCTTAATATCGAAGAAAATGGAGGCAAGACAGAGGGTGAAGAAGATGCCAAACTGTGCTGCTGCACCAAAAATCATCAGTTTCGGATTAGAAAGTAGAGGACCAAAGTCGATCATGGCACCAATGCCGATAAACAGAATCAGAGGGAACAATTCGTTTGCGATACCTGCATTAAAAAGAGTTTCCAATGTGTGTACCGCTCCTGACATTGGCAGGTTTACAAGGATTGCACCAAAACCCATGGGAAGAAGCAGGGTTGGCTCCATGTCTTTCTTGATGGCAAGATAAATCAAAATGCCACCGATTGCCCACATAACAATTTGTTGCCATTGAATGTTGAGTAGATTTTCGTATAATACTTCCATAAAAAGTACCTTGACCTTTCTCCTGCTATTGATATTAAGTATGTGGCAGGGCACATAATATTTTTACAAAAAAAGAGACTTTTATGACCATTGTCATAAAAGTCTTGTCGTTTAGAGTATCAGCGGATTTTACAATCGGAATGACGCCAATACAACAACCATAGGTTGCCGACTACTCCCTTTTCAAACGTGATGATTATACCACCAAAAGATGGAATTTGTCAAGGAAAATATCACTTTTTTTCTTGGAAAATGGTATTGAATTGTTATGATATATATGGTAAAATTTAAAAAATATATAAGCGAGGCGATAGAGATGAATAATTTATTTTCAATGAAGGGTAAAACGGTTGTTTTTACAGGTGGATGCGGAAACCTTGGCAGACCGCTGGTAAAATCCTTGCTGGAATATGGAGCCAATGTTGTAGTTCCATCCAGAACAGACCGTTTTGATGAAACTTATCAGCAGTGGAAAGAAGAAGGTAAGTTGGTCTTTCTTGAAGCGGATTTAAGTGATAAAGATTGTTTTCAGGAGATTTTTGATAAGACGGAAGCGTTGTTTGGCGGCATTGATGTCTTGGTAAACTGCGTTGCCTATGGTGGCGGAGCTGGCGGTAAATCCTGTGAATATCGTTTGGATAAAATTCCGGATGAAACATGGGAAGAAGGAATTGACGGCACCTTGCATGTTATCTTCCGTGCAACCAGAGCGGTAATTCCTTATTTTGATAAAAAGGGAACGGGAAATATTGTCAATATTGGTTCCATGTATGGCATGATTGCACCTGATTTTGATATTTACGGAGATGATATTCCCTGGAATCCTCCTTCTTATGGAGCAGGTAAGGCGGGGGTGTTGCAGTTTACCCGTTATTGTGCATCTGCACTGGCTCGGCGCGGTATTCGTGTAAATTGCCTGACCCCGGGACCTTTCCCGAATATTACGCCTAACTCTAACATGGCATTTATTGAGCGCTTGGCAAACAAAACCATGATGAAACGTACCGGAAAGGCGGAAGAACTTTGCGGTGGTCTTTTGCTTTTGTGTTCAGATGCATCTTCCTTTATGACGGGAGCCAATATTGTTGTTGACGGTGGTATGGCCGAGTGGTAAACACGGCGCGATAAATTAGACAGATGATAGGCATGGTGAAAACTGTGCCTATTTTTGTATTTGTAAATAATACTGTTTTTGGATGATCATTCGGTGATGTTTTGTGCTAATTATGATAAATTTGTGATAAAATGTTGAATTTTCTGAATAGACATGGTATAATATCTTAATTAATATTAGCAACAAATTGAAATAATTATAGCGAAACGGAGATTTTAAGAATGATTTTTTCAAGCTTGTTTTTCTTGTTGTTTTTTCTGCCTCTGGTGTTGGGGGTTTATTACGTCGTTCATCCTAAGTTTAAAAACCTAGTTCTTTTGTTATTCAGTTTGGTTTTCTATGCATGGGGTGAGCCCGTTTATATCTTTCTTATGATGCTCTCAATTCTTTTCAATTATGTTTGCGGACGTTTCGTTGAAAAGAGGAAGTGGGTTCTGGTATTATCTGTTTTAGGAAACCTTGCAGGACTGTTCTTTTTCAAATACGTTGACTTCTTTTTAGAGACCATAAATGGGGTGGCAGGAACCAATATTCCGCTTTTGAATCTTGCGCTTCCGGTTGGTATTTCGTTTTATACATTTCAGGCAATGTCCTATGTAATTGATGTTTATAAAGGTGATGTACAACCACAGAAAAATATTATTTCCTTCGGAACGTACATATCCTTATTTCCGCAGTTGATAGCGGGGCCAATTGTTCGATATAAAACCATCGACGAACAATTATCTCATCGGGAAGTTACCGCTGAAAAAGTAACAAAGGGTATTGTTTGTTTTGTAATTGGTCTTGGAAAAAAGGTTCTGATTGCAAACAATATTGGTCTTTTATGGGATACCATGAATGCATCGGGAGAACTTACTGTGGCATCGGCGTGGCTTGGTATTATTGCGTTTGCCCTTCAGATTTATTTCGATTTTTCGGGATATAGTGATATGGCAATCGGTCTTGGTCGTATGTTCGGTTTTGAGTTTGAAAGAAACTTTAATTACCCGTATACCTCTACCTCAATTACCGATTTCTGGCGGCGGTGGCACATCAGTCTCAGTACATGGTTTAAGGAATACGTGTACATTCCTTTAGGTGGAAATCGTGTTTCTCCTTTACGGAAAAAGTTGAATTTATTAATTGTATGGTGTCTTACCGGCTTTTGGCACGGAGCAAGTTTTAATTTCCTGTTTTGGGGACTATATTACGCAATCCTTTTGATTCTCGAAAAAGAAGTGTATGGTAAATGGATTGAAAAACTTCCTCGATTTGTCCAAAATTTGTATGCATTGTTGTTTGTCTTAATTGGTTGGGTGTTCTTTGCATGCGAGACCATGACAGATGCCGTTAGTTATCTTGGTGTTATGTTCGGTATCGGGGATTGTGGATTTGCAGATATGTCCACACTTTATGCTTTGAGTTCTTATGCCATAACCATTGTAATCGGTATTGTTGCAATGGTGCCTGTGATGAAAAAGTTAGTGGAACCATGGTTTAAAAAGAATTCTCTTTATATCTTGATTCCGTGTATTGCGATATTCTTCTTGTGTCTTGTGTATCTTGCGGATGCATCATATAATCCGTTTTTGTATTTCAGATTCTAAAGAAAGGAAAGAGAAACATGAAAAAACATTATTTTGTGTTTAGCATTATTGCGGTAAGTTGTTATTTTCTCTTTGTTCTTTTGAATTTGTTTATTTCGAACGGAGAGTTTTCTGAGCAAGAAAATAGATATCTTCAAGGGAAGCCGGAAATGTCATTTGCGGCTATCGTTGACCGAACCTTTATGGATGATGCGGAAAATTACAGTAGCGATCAAATGATGTTCAGAGACTTTTTTGTGAGAATGAAGGCCCAATGCGAAAGATTCTTAGGGAAAAAGGAAAACAACGGAGTTTATTTTGCAAAGGACGGATATCTCATTGAAAAAGCAGAGGATATCTCCGAGGAGATTATCGGAAAAAATCTGGAATCCATTCGGATTCTTTCGGAGAAAAACCGCTACGATATTTCTGTTTGTGTGATTCCGCAGGCCTATGAAATTCATAAGGATAAGTTGCCCAAAGGGGTATATAAGCCTAGTATCAATGAACTTTCAAACAAGATTAAGCGTGATTTGAAAGATGCGGCCGTGAAGGTTGTTGATACAACAAAAACCTTAGAGGGGCACAAGGATCAATATATTTTCTATCGAACCGACCATCACCAGACATCAAAGGGAAGTTATTTGGTATATCGTGATTTAGGAGAAATGTTGGGATATGAACCCATGCAGGAAACGGAATTTTCTGTTGAAGATGTAACAAGTAATTTTCTCGGGACGACCTATTCCAAGGCGCTTATTTCCACTGAGGCAGACACGATATCTGTTTATAAGACGGAAATAAACCAAAATGCACAGGTGGAATTTCGGGGCGAAGAAAAAGAAAGTTCTTCCATGTTTTTCCCTGAGTACCTTGAGAAAAAGGATAAGTATGCATATTTCCTTGATGGCAATCATGGTGTGACGGTTGTTAAGGGTGGAAAACAAGATGGAGGAAGTATTGCGATTTTTAAGGATTCCTATTCCCATAGTTTGGCGCCGTTTCTTATTAACCACTTTGAAAATATTCATCTTTTGGATATGAGATATTTCCAGGAGGATCCCATTCAGTATTTGGATGAAAACAATATCCAGAAGGTGCTGTTCCTTTATGGGTCATCAACCTTTATGTCGGATACATCTATTGCTTCTGTGGGAGAATTTGCGCAGAATTCGACTTTTGTAAAAGCAGGTCTCGTTCCTGAAAGCGAACCGGTTGATAACGCGTATTTTGAAAATGCCGTATTCCTTGGGGACTCTCTTTCTATGTGTTTGCAATCCTATTCAGGAATAGATACTGCAACATTCCTTTGTCGAACAGCTATGTCTGTGGGCGGAACATTTAATGTGGAAGAGGATGGAACCAGTCTTGTTGAAAAGGTAAAAGCGGCAAATCCTAAAAAAATCTATGTTATGCTTGGTGTAAATGAGGATATCGTTCCTGATAACATGGAGAGCGTTATGGAAAAATTTAACGTTTTGATTGATCGATTGAAAGAAGATAACCCTCAGGCAATTATTTATATTCAATCTATGATGCCGGTATCCGAGAAAACATCAGAAAAAGGAAGAATAAAGAACCCTGTTATTTACGAGTATAACAACGCATTATTGAAGTTGGTTGAAGAAAAGCAAGTCTACTTTATTGATGTTTACAATGCAGTAAAAGATGAGAATGGTGCTATGAACAGCGAACTGACAGAAGATGGTATTCATCTTGGTAAAGAGGGCAGTGTTCGTTGGGCGGACTATTTGAGAAATCATGCAATTGTAAGAGCAGAAGATGCCAAGGCGAATACATCCGGTCAGAAGGAAGAAGTTGTTTTCTCGAAAGGTGATTACGATCTTGACTCCATAAGGGAAAAAATTAAGAAGGCGGTTAAGTTTGAGGGGGATGTGGGAGAAACCTCGGCTAAAGCATTGCTAAGCACCCATAAAATTGACATGAATCTTATTGTAAATGCTTGTGGTATGGTAGGTGGCGGTGCCACAGCGGAGGAAATTGCTCTGTTTGAAGTCAAGAGTGAGAAGGATGCTGTGACAGTCGAAAAAACGCTGAAGGAATACGTTCAAAACCGAATTAAGAGTTTTGAAAATTATATTCCGGGCGAGGTTCCAAAACTTGAAAAAGCCATTGTATACAAGCATGGAAAATTTGTCGCTGTTGTAGTTGCAAAAGATCTTGGCAGTGCAAAAAAAGTAATGGAAAAGGCAGTGAAAAATACCAAATAAAACAATGTAGCATAAGGCGTAATGCCATAAAAAGAATGAGCGATTTGATATCGCTCATTCTTTTTTTAAAATATCTTAGAAAATCTTAGAATAAATAATAATTTTTATTGACTATCATGGGTCACAGTGATATAATAGTTCTGTTTGATATATGAATGAGAAAAGGAGGGATGATAATGAAATCAAGCGGTAAAAAAGTGTTGTCAGTTATGCTTGTTATGTTATTGGTGATTTCAGTTATCTGCCCTTCGTATCAAAGTGAAGTTGTACAAGACTCCAAGCAGAACATTCTCTTCGGACAAAGCTTGTTGTATTTGGAACGTTTGTGTTCTATAGCAAACGGGAGTGGCTTTTTTGAGGGCGGAACAACCCGACATATGTTGCAGTCTGTAAGACGCCAAAATCAAAGGATACTTCCTTTTGGATTATCTTGGAATATAGAAAAAGAAACGGGAATCGCTTATGTGGTTAATAACCCATGCATCACACTTGTTTTTGTGATGATATTTATGGTTATTATATGTTATATTTTTAATGCGGACGGGAAAAAGCGCATAACTATGTAAATTAATGAAACCTATCATATAAATTTTACATTCAAAGGAGAAAGAAAAGTGAACAAAAAAAGAATTAACAGAGGCACATTCTGGATTGTACTTGTCCTGATTGCCTGCATTACCTATGTATCCATTGCCGGATTGAGTTTTTGGAAGATCAATATTCCCGCTGCAAATCAAATGCGGTTTGGTATTGATATTCGTGGTGGTGTTGAGGCCACCTATTTCCCCAAGGATTATGATCCCACGGTTGAAGAACTGAATGCTGCAAAAGCAAGCATTGAAAAGCGTTGTGATGAGAACAACATCGCAGACCGTGAGGTTACCATTGACGAAGAAAGAAAGAGCATTCTCCTTCGTTTCCCATGGAAGTCCGATGAGACCGAGTTTAATCCCGAGGATGCAATCAAGGAACTGGGTGCAACCTATCGTTTGACCTTCCGTGATCCTAGCGGCAATGTTCTGCTTGAGGGTAAAAATGTTAAGAATGCAACTCCTGCTACCGCAACCAACAATGGTGGTATTTCTGCCGGTGGTTTTGTGGTAAATCTGGAGTTTGATTCCGAAGGCGCAACCGCATTTTCTGATGCTACCGCAAGTTTAGTTGGTCAGAACATGGCTATCTACATGGATGAGACCATGATTTCTAACCCCAAGGTAAACGAGAGAATTTCCGGCGGTCAGGCGCAGATTACCGGCCTTACTTCTATGGAAGAAGCTGTTTTATTATCTAACAGAATCAATGCAGGTGCTCTGCCCTTTGCATTGGAATCCAGCAACTACAATGTAATCAGCCCCAGCATGGGTAATGGTGCATTGGATGTTATGGTTAAAGCAGGTCTGCTTGCATTTATCTTAGTATGTCTGTTTATGCTTGTTTACTACAGACTGCCCGGTTTTGTTGCTGTATTTGCATTGAGTTTACAGGTTGCAGGTCAGTTGCTTGCACTTTCTATTCCTCAGTACACCTTGACTCTGCCCGGTATTGCGGCGGTTATCCTATCGATAGGTATGGGTGTGGATGCGAATATTATTACGGCAGAACGTATCAAGGAAGAGATTGCAGATGGTAAGCCTGTTCGGGCTGCGATTGATGCAGGTTATCACAAGGCGTTCTCCGCAGTATTTGATGGTAACATCACCGTTATCATCGTTGCGGTTATCCTGATGATCTTTGGTTCCGGTACCATGATTTCCTTCGGTTATTCTTTGCTTACCGGTGCTATCCTGAACTTTATCTGTGGTGTTACCACATCTAAGTTGATGTCCAAGTCTTTGGGTCAGTACAAGTGTCTCAGAAAGACCGGATTGTTTGGTAGTGGCAAGAAGCGGACTAAGGTTCTGAACTTCTTCAAGAATAAGGCTATTTTCTATATCATTTCTTTGGTTATTTTGGTTGTTGGTGTTGCCGGCTATTTTATGAATGGTATCGAACTGGATATTCAGTTCAAGGGCGGTGCGATGCTGACCTATTCCTATACCGGTAATATTGATCTGGAAAAGGTTGAAGGTGTTGCAGAAAAAGCTCTGGGACGTGAAATTGATGAAATTACCACAAAGACTGACTACACCACCGATACAACAATGTTTGTTGTAAGCTTGGCAGGTGAGGAGAGTATCTCTGAGCAACAACTGGATGCATTAACGTCTTCCATTACAGAAGCATTCCCCGACAATAAGATTGAAAGTAAGGGCGGAAACGTTGTAGAACCTTTCATCGGTCGTGATTTCTTGCGGGAGAGCATTACTGCAGTAATCATTGCTGTTGCACTGATTATTCTCTATGTATGGTATAGTTTCCGTAAGATTTCCGGTTTGACTGCAGGTTTGGCCGGTATTATTGCACTGATTCACGACGTTATTGTAGTTTTGATTACATTTATTGTATTCGGAATTGCAATTAACGAGAACTTTATCGCGGCAGCGTTGACCATCCTTGGTTTCTCTATCAACGATACCATCGTTATCTTTGACCGTATCCGTGAGAACAAGATGCTCAGTGGCGGAAAGATGCCTATTGAGGAATTGGTTGACAAGAGTATTACCCAGTCCATCAGCCGTTCTGTAAATACCAGCTTGTGTACTTTGCTGAGTATCGTGGTTGTATATGTATTTGCAGCAGTTCAGGGTGTTGATTCTATCACCAGTTTTGCACTTCCCATGATCTTCGGTATCATCAGTGGTTGTTACTCTTCTGTTTGTCTGTCCGGTCCTATCTGGACAACATGGCAGAAGAACGCCAGAGAAAGAAAGGCTGCAAAAGCTGCTCAGTAAAATTTAAAAGAAAAGAGCCGCAGTGGTTTCACTGCGTCTCATTTTTTATTTCCAAGTCGATATCATGCTTGACAACTTCCATTTTTGTTATGGAGATTTCATAGGCGGTCTTGGTAACTACTTCGGTTTCGGTAAGTCTTTTTTGATAATCACGACTCTGGATTCTTCCCCATATCTTTAACTGTGTTCCCACTGCAAGTGTTTCGGCAAATATGGCATTTCTGCCCCATGCAATACAAGGGATATAGTCGGACTTATTATAGAATCGGTTGACGGCTAATAAAATGTCGGAAATCTCTCTCTGGAACGGCGTTGTTCTGTAGACGGGCTGTTTGCAAATATACCCGTTTAAAAAGATTTGATTTGGGTTTTCAATATCAGAAAGAGTTGATAACGAATGAATGGTTTTGGCAAAAACCGTAAGAACCAAGCGGTTTCCGATGTCGGTGAAATTATTATAGGAGCGGAACTGTCCTTCGATTTGCAAAAACTTACCAATGGTTGGAAAAATTTCAGGGAAAAATCGTTCAGAAAAAGTTACATTGATAACATCGGAATTATTACTTAAACGTGGAACTCGTATAGGGAATTGATAAAATTTTTCACCGTAGATTTCATGTGAGAAAAAGGGATCCCCAACCACCTCGCCACTAATTTCTGCTTTGTTATTCTCAAAATAAGTATGTTCCAATTGATTCACTCCTGTCAATGTTATAGCGGACTCATGTCGTTTGTAAAGTATATTATGATATATTCTGATTTAGAACAAAATCTTGGAAACAATTTCGGCAGAAATATTACAAAGTAACAATAAAGTGACCAATTCCAGATGCGGATAAATGTCGTCGGGTTTTTGTTGCCACGAAACTTTGAATTCCTGAGGGGAAATTTCTTCGCCATCTACATTGAATATACTTCGTTGGAGGCAGTAGATAAATCCATCCTCTGCAATGCTGGATGCCGTGGCGGTAGAGCGGATAGAAAGACCGCAAGTTATAGGAAAAAGGCCATCGAAATTTGTGCTCTTCAGGTAGGAAAGGTCGTCGCCGTTCACGATGCACGATGTTCCAATTTGAATCATAAAAATCACCCTTTCTTAGGGTGTCCGTAATCTTTTCGGTCTATTCTTCTGTTTTCGGGAATATTAACAAGATTCATAAAATTTACAATGGTGCAAGAAGAGAAGATTTATTGTAATGTTCATATTGCATGTTATGTAATATTGTGTTAGAATGAGTGCAATATATTCCTGAAATAAGTGAGATTTGTGTTTTTCAGAATAGGTTTCCGAAGAGGGTGAGATTATGCTATGTAATCAAGTAATGGATTATATTGAAAAGAACTGGGATTTGTGTATTAAGAAAAATGAGGCGGATGGTGACTCATTGATTGGTGTTCCCTTTCCGTATACAGTCCCTGCGGTCGGGCATTTTGATGCGATTTATTACTGGGATACGTATTTTACTAATGTTGGACTTTTTTGCGCAGGAAGAGCGGAGCAAGCAAAGTATAATACGGACAATATTCTGTATTTGATTGAGAAATACGGATACATGCCAAACGGCAATCATAATACTGTGCTTAACAGAAGTCAACCTCCCTTTTCGTCCTTGATGGTCTATGATGTCTATAAGCATTTTCGGGATAAAACATGGCTGAAAAGAGCGTATGGTATCTTGGAAAAAGAGTATGAATTCTGGATGACCAGGCGTATGACAGAGGTAGGTTTGAATCGTTATGGGTATAACGAACCCATTGGCCCTATTGAACGTTATGAAAGAGTTTACTGTGAGAGAGTTGGTTATCGACCTGACCTTTCTACCATTGAAATTGCAAAGCAGTTTCTTGCAACTGCCGAATGCGGATGGGATATTTCCCCACGATTCGGTGATGAAGTTATGAACTATATTCCCGTTGATTTGAATTCGATTTTGTATCAATTTGAAAGGAATATGAGTTATTTTGCAGATGAATTGGCCATCGGCAATGCTCCGTGGAAGACAAAGGCGGAAACTCGAAAAAAGCGGATGAATCAATATCTTGATTGCGGAAATGGTATTTTTTGTGATTATCACTATGTGAAAAAAGAGCATAGTAATATTTTTTCTGCAGCAAATCTATTTCCGCTTTTTGTAGAACTGGCGGATGAAAAGCAGGAATCTGCCATTTTGGAGAATTTGCATCGCATTGAGGCAGAATATGGTGTTTTAGCCTGTGAGGATATCCAATCATCAGGTGTCTATCAATGGGGTTATCCTAACGGATGGGCATGTTTGCAATTTATCGCAATGCACGGATTGGAGAAATACGGAAAGACAGATGAGGCAAAACGTATTGCCCAAAAGTATACCGATCTTGTGGAAAATGTATTTTCAAAAACAGGAAAACTCTGGGAAAAATATAATGTAGTCCAGGGAGATATTCAAGTTGTAAATGAGTACGATATGCCGCCCATGATGGGTTGGACAGCTGGTGTTTATCTGGACGCAAAGTGCTTTCTTGAAACAGATCACAAAGGTTGATTTTGGAAGAAAGGAGTAAAAAACAATGAAGTTGATTCTGGAAGGGCCAATGATGATTGATGGTATCAATAGCTGGTTTCGATGTTTAGAACGTCACGAAGTAATTAGTGCCGGAAGCATACCGGAAAAATATCATTATCATGATTATATCGAAGTTCTTTATGCCTTTGATTCGGATGGTTATGTTTGGATTAACGGCGAAAAAGTGCGGTATGACACAGGAACGCTGATTGTTATCAATCCCAAGGAACCTCATGCATTGACCTTTGAGTCCCCTTCTCATCATTTGTGTGTTCATTTTTCTCCGCATATTTTATACAGTGACGAGAAAGCTTTCTATGAGTTCAAATATGTTGCACCATTTTTACTTGAGAATGTTCGGCGTTATATTTTTAAAGATGAGGATTTGTCGAATATTAATACAAGAGTTTTGGCTGAGGAGATTTTGAAAGAGTGGAATACGAAGGGTGAGGCGTACGAACTGGTGGTTCGCTCTAACATATTAAAACTGTTTTCTGGAATCTTTCGATATTGGGCTAAAAACGATGAGTTGCACTATGAAAAAGAAATATCCGATACTATGAAAAAGGTTTTGGCATACGTTTCTGAAAACTATAGAACCTTGACCCAAACGGAGGTTGCAGAGCATTGTAATATCAGCTATCAATATCTTTCCAGGTTGTTTAAGGAAGCGGTTGGCCGTGGATTTAATGAGTATGTGAATTTCTTCCGTCTGCGTGAAGCAGAAAAATTATTGCTTTCATCGGATAAGGATGTTACAGAAATCGCATTGGAGTGTGGATTTACATCAGCGAGTTATTTTATTGAGAAATTTAAGAAACAGAAGGGAATTACCCCCAAACAGTTCAGAGAAAAAATGATACGGAACTAAGTGGATTTTCAACGAAGGAAAAACCAAACTTTGTTACTGCAAAATGTTGTTATTCGTCACGCTATTAGGTTAAAAAACTGATATAAATACCCCTTGAAATAAGGGGAATATTGTGATACAATATAAAAAATGATAGTTTATTGTGTGAATGAATTTGAGTATAAAAGGAGAATTTGCAATGGAAAAAGTTAGAATTGCAGTCATTGGATGCGGTCAGTTTGGCAATGCACACCTGAATGGTTTGGACTTAATTGATACAGCGGAAGTTGTTGCCATTTGTGATGCCGATGCAGAGAGAATGAAGGAAGTGGCGGCGCTTCATCATATCACCGAGGATAAATGTTTTACAGACTATCAGGATGTTCTTGATTTGGATTATGTGGATGCGGTAAGTATTGTTTTGCCGGATCAGATACATCGGGAAATTGCCATTAAGGCAATGCGCGCCGGAAAGCACGTGTTCTGCGAGAAGCCCATGGCTCTCAGTAACGATGATTGTAAGGCTATGATGGAAGCAGAAAAGGAGACCGGCGTAAAGTTCATGATCGGTCAGATTTGCAGATATACACCATCTTTCAAGAAGGCTAAGGAAATTCTGGAAGAGGGTATGATTGGCGATCTTGTTATGATTGAATCCGAATATGCCCATGATTACGGCCCC
>JAZRCD010000109.1:0-5964 GCA_045635425.1 Ructibacterium sp.
AGCATTATAGTGATAAAACACAGTTTATCGTCGTTACACACCGTCGAGGAACCATGGAGTCTGCTAATATTTTATATGGTGTAACCATGCAGGAGAGAGGTATTTCCAAACTTCTTTCTCTTGACATCGATGAAATTCAACAATAGGAGGATATTATGGGCTTTTTTCATAAAGTAAAAGAGAGTTTAAGCAGAACAAGAAACTCGATCAACGAAAAGTTTGATGCAGTAATCCATGCTTTTCGCACTGTTGATGAAGAGTTGTTTGAGGAACTGGAAGAAGTTCTGATTACAGCCGATCTTGGTGTGAACACATCTCTTGAAATTATTGATAGATTGCGTTCTGCGGCGTCAGAGAAACATATTACTGAGAGTTCAGATTTAAAGAAAGAACTTGCGTTGATTCTGAAAGAAATTCTTACAGAAGGAACCGATAACGAACTCAAGGCGCATGGCATGCCTGCTGTGATAATGGTAATCGGCGTCAATGGTGTTGGCAAAACCACAACCATTGGAAAGATTGCCAATATGTATCGACAACAAGGCAAAGAGGTCGTGATTGCAGCGGCTGATACATTCCGTGCGGCGGCAATTGAACAGTTGGAGGTTTGGTCAGAGCGTGCAGGGGTTCGTATTATAAAGCAACAAGAGGGTGCTGATCCTGCGGCTGTTGTGTATGATGCAGTTCGTGCTTGCAAGGGTAAATATGTTGATGTGCTTCTTTGTGATACGGCCGGAAGACTTCATAACAAAAAGAATCTCATGGAAGAATTGAAAAAAATATATCGGATTCTTGAACGTGAAATTCCCAATGGAAGTAAGGAAGTTTTGCTCGTATTGGATGCAACAACAGGTCAAAATGCAGTACAACAAGCAAAGGAATTTAAAGAAGCCGCAGACATTACGGGTATTGCATTAACAAAACTTGACGGAACAGCTAAAGGCGGCATTGTTTTTGCGATTAAGAACGAATATGATATCCCTGTAAAAATTGTTGGCCTTGGCGAGGGAATTGACGACATTGCTCCCTTTGATCCGGAGGCGTTTGTTGCCGGAATTTTGGACCTTGATGAAGGAGAAATATAATTTTTTTCAATAAATTTCAAAAAAACACTTGCCAAATGGAAAAAAATGTGGTATGATACCTAAGTTGATTACGGATAGTCCTCTGGTGCATATTGCATTATGAATATCTTAGATAAGAAAGGAAAAGAAAAATGGACATCTTAACACAAATTACACAGGAACAGATCAGAACAGACCTGCCTAAACTCGAAATCGGTGATACCGCAAGAGTTTACGTAAAGGTTAAAGAGGGTAACCGCGAGAGAGTACAGATGTTTGAAGGTACTGTGATTAAGAAGAATCACGGTGGCATTCAGGAAACATTCACTGTTCGTCGTGTTTCTTACGGCGTTGGTGTAGAGAGAACTTTCCCCATGAATTCTCCCAAAATCGATCATATCGAAGTGGTAAGACATGGTAAGGTTCGTCGTGCTAAGCTCTACTATCTGCGTGATAGAGTTGGTAAGGCTACCAAGGTAAAAGAAAAGTTGAAATAAGAAACAGAGCAGTGGTGGTTATGATAAATAATCACCACTGTTTCCCATTTTATGTAAAATTTTTCAGTCAGGAGAGATTTAATATGAGTGAAGAAAACTTTGTTCCTGATGCAGGAAATGACCAAGAAGAGGTAATTGTTCCTGCTGTAGAAGAAAAAAAGGCATCTAAGGGGGGCGGCCCGTTGAAAGAACTGCTTGATTGGGTTGTTGCGATTGTGATTGCAGTTGTTGTTGCCCTGATTGTTAGAAATTACGTTTTGACCTTAGTAAAAGTACAAGGACAATCTATGGAGCCGACCCTGCAAAATGCAGATAGATTATATGTTAATCGGTTGTTTTATGAACCGGAAAAAGGTGATGTGGTAATTTTTGTATCTGAAAGTGATCCTAATCATCCATATGTGAAGCGTGTAATCGCAACTGCCGGAGATACGGTGTATATTGACTTTTCTACCGGTGACGTTTTCGTAAATGGTAGATTGATTGAAGAAAACTATATCAAAGAGAAAACATATTTAATGGGTAGTTATATTCATGAACAGATTGAAAACGGAACCTATAGTCCGGAAAATCCCATCAAAATAGAAGAAGGCTATATTTTTGTTATGGGTGATAACCGAAACAACAGTAAAGACAGCAGAGAACTGGGCCCGATTCCCATTGATGAAGTTTTAGGTGGGGCGGTATTCCGTTTTTGGCCATTTGAAAACTTTGGATCAGTTCACGAAGAGGCTACGATTGTTGGAGAATAGGTTAAGGTGATGTCATAATGAATTTACAATGGTTTCCCGGACATATGTCTAAAACCAGACGTATGATTTCTGAGAACTTAATACTTGTAGATGTTGTTGTTGAGTTGTTAGATGCTCGACTTCCACTCTCGTCCAGAAACCCCGAGATTGACAAAATGTTAAACAACAAACCTAGAATCCTTGTTCTTAACAAAGCGGATTTAGCCAATGAAAAATTAACAAAAGAATGGCTTTCTTGGTTTGAATCAAAAGGATTTATTGCTATTGCACTTGATAGCCAAAGCGGAAAGGGATTTTCTGCATTTTCTCCTGCCATTGATAAGGCGACAAAGGAAAAAGTAGAACGAGATCGTGCCAAAGGTATAGGAAAACACAGCATACGCTTAATGGTGGTTGGTATTCCTAATGTTGGCAAGTCTTCTTTTATAAATCGTATATCCGGACGTAGCGCTACAAAGACAGGTGACCGTCCCGGTATCACACAGACCAAACAATGGATCAGAATAGCAGGAAAGTACGAGCTTTTGGACACACCCGGTATTCTTTGGCCTAAATTTGAGGATCCGGAAGTTGCAAAGCGAATTGCCTTTACAGGCGGAATCAAAGATGAAATTATTGACATTGAAGAATTGGCGTGTTTTCTTTTAAATTACTTGAGTTTGCAATGCGCTGAAGCGTTAAAGTTGCGGTATAAGATTACTGATGATGATGTAAAGGAAGAGTCCTTTACATTGCTTGAGTGTATTGGGAGGAAGCGAGGTTGCGTTATTTCCGGTGGTGAGATTGATACACTGCGTGCAGCCAATCTTCTTTTAGATGATTTTCGTAGCGGAAAACTTGGTAATATTACGTTAGAAGCACCGTGTGAATAAAATGAATAAAAAAACCGGCATTGAGTCGGTTTTTTTGTAGGAGGAATTTTAATGAGTTTATTGGAATTGGAGAATAAGTATCTTCAGGAAGGGTATGTTTCAATTGCAGGTGTTGATGAAGTCGGTAGAGGCCCTTTGGCCGGTCCTGTATGTGCTGCAGCGGTTATTTTGCCTGTCGGTTTGGAAATTGAAGGAGTCAATGATTCGAAAAAACTAACAGAGAAAAAAAGAGAACAACTTTATGATGTTATTGCTGAGAAAGCGCTGGCTTGGTCGGTTTCCTTTGTTGAGCCGGAAGTGATTGATGAAATTAACATTCGACAGGCTACCCACCGTGCTATGGAAAAAGCGGTCAACGAACTATCCAAGCAAGCTGATTTTCTTTTGGTAGATGGCAATGATAAAATTCCCTTTTCTGTTCCGTCTGCATATGTTGTAAAAGGTGATGCGAAGTCACTTTCCATTGCTGCGGCATCAATTATGGCTAAAGTTACCAGAGACAGATATATGGTCGAAATGGGTATTCAGTATCCTGAATATGGATTTGAAAAGCACAAAGGTTATGGCACGGCATTACATATGGAAGCGATTCGTAAACACGGGTTGACACCCCTGCATCGGAGAAGTTTTATAACAGCAAAGGTTCTGGGAAAAGCATGAGCAGATATCAAAAGGATTTAGGAGATTTTGGAGAAAAAGTTGCAGAGAATTATTATTTGCAACGAGGTTTTCGAGTTTTGGAAAAAAACTTTAATGTTCCGCGAGGAGAGTTGGATTTAATTGTTGAGTCAGAAGAACTCTTGGTTTTTGTTGAAGTAAAAACAAGAAGCAATATGCGGTTTGGGACACCGGCAGAAGCAATCACAGCAAAGAAAATTCTCCATATAAAGCGAGCGGCAGAGGCATATCTATTGAAGTTTCCGTCTGAAAAAGAGATGCGTTTTGATGCAATCGAAGTGTTTGCTAAAATTGATAATGGGGTTCCTGTTCTTGAACATATAAATCATATTCCGGACATTATTTTTTAAGGAGACGAAATGATGCAATATAGATTTTTTGATGGTCATTGCGATACAGGTTATGTATGTATGGAATCCAATGTTGGGCTTAGAAAGAATTCCTTACATTTGGATTTGGAAAGAATGGATCGATATTCCGGATACATTCAGGTTTTCGCAGCATTCGTTGATTGCAAAAGTATTAAAACATCCCCATTTGCACATGTTTTAGCAATCCTGAAGGTTCTGAAAGATCAATTGAATCAAAATAAAGATATTGTGTCACTAATTACATCGAGAGACGAGCTGGAAGAGGTTACAAACCTTCGCAAAACAGGTGCTATATTGTCTATTGAAGGCGGTGAAGCTCTTGTCGGTTCCTTGGACCGTCTCTCGCTTTTTTATGACATGGGAGTGCGACTGATAACCTTGACATGGAACTATGCCAATGAAATCGCAGAAGGTGTATGTGAGGATAGCGGAAGGGGTTTGACGGAATTTGGCAGAAAAGCGGTTGCTGCTATGGAAGATATGGGGATTTTAATTGATGTTTCTCATCTTTCGGAAAAAGGGTTCTGGGATGTAGTAGAGCACACAAAGTATCCGTTTGTTGCGTTCCATTCCAATGCAAAAAGTCTTTGCGGCCATCCGCGTAATCTTACAGACCAACAAATCAGCACCATGATTGAACGTAACGGTTGTATTGGTGTTAATTTTTATCCGTTGTTTTTACAAGATAACGGAAAAGCGGAACAATGTCATATTTTATCTCATGTTGATCATATTTTGGAGTTGGGCGGAGAGGACTGCATCGGTTTTGGTTCTGATTTTGATGGAGTGTCTTTTTTGCCGGATAAAATATCCGGAACAGAAAGCATGAAAAATATTGCGGAGGCCTTGCAAAAAAGGGGTTATTCGGATTTTCTTGTTGATAAAATATGCTTTGGAAATTTCTATCGTGTTTTTTGTGAAACAATGGGGAGAAGAAAGCAAAAAAATTTCAAATAAATGTTGCAATTTGGATAAAAATATATTAGAATAGTAAATTATAGTAGAATGAGTTATCGGAGGTTAAAACAATGGAATTGTATATTTCTGAAAAAGCAAAATCAATTAGCGCATCTCCTACTTTGGCGATTGATTCTAAATTTAAGCAAATGAAGCAGCAGGGTATTCCTGTTGTTGGCTTTGGTGCAGGCGAACCTGACTTTAATACCCCTGATCATATTAAGAATGCAGGTATTGAAGCAATTAAAAATAACGTTACCAGATACACACCTGCATCCGGTACCATGGAATTGAAGCAAGCAATCTGCGAAAAGGTAAAGAAGGATACAGGTCTTTCTTATACACCTGCGAATGTTATTGTTTCCAACGGCGGAAAGCATGCTTTAACCAATATCTTTATGGCAATCTTAAACCCCGGAGATGAGGTTGTTATTCCGGCGCCTTTCTGGGTAAGTTATCCCGAAATGGTAAAGATGGCAGACGGAAAACCTGTGTACATCGATACTACAGAGGAAAATAACTTTAAGTTCTCTGTGGAGCAACTTGCGGCTGTTTGCACAGATAAAACCAGAGCGCTGGTTTTGAATTCTCCCAGCAATCCCACCGGAATGGCTTATACAAAAGAAGAGATGGAAAAGATTGCAGAGTTTGCAGTAATGCAGGGTATTTATGTTATCTTTGATGAGATTTATGAAAAGTTGCTCTATGAGGGTGAGCATGTAAATATTGCTACATTGGGCGAAGAAATTCGCAAACAAACCATTATTGTAAAT
>JAZRCD010000110.1:0-3105 GCA_045635425.1 Ructibacterium sp.
GCTTTAACTTCTACAACAGGCATAATGTTTTCCATTGCCTGCTTGAAAATTTCCATGGGATCCATACCAAGTTTTTCACCCATAATTTTAAATGCATCGTAAAGAATAGTCTCCGCCGTGCCTTTTTTACCATCAAGCATAATTTGATTGATAAGCTTGGTTACAACTTTGCTGTTGTACATAGGATCAGGCAAAACATCGCGACGGGCAACATGACCTCTTCTTGGCACTTCTCTTCCCCTCCTTCTTCAGGTTTATTCACCATTAAGGTACTCAACGGGAGTTTTCCCGCTGTTGTGCATATAAGGTCATCTATTATTTATGAACATATATGCACCACATTTTACTGTGTCAGAATGATACAAGCATTACTTAGGACGCTTTGCACCATACTTAGATCTGCTCTGTAACCGCTTATCCACACCGGATGTATCCAAGGTACCGCGGATGATGTGATAACGCACACCAGGCAAGTCCTTAACACGTCCACCACGGATCATAACAACGCTATGCTCCTGCAGGTTGTGGCCGATACCGGGAATGTAAGCAGAAACTTCGATTCCGTTTGTCAGCTTAACTCTGGCAACCTTACGCAATGCGGAGTTAGGCTTTTTAGGAGTCATAGTTCTTACAGAAGTACAAACACCTCTCTTCTGAGGAGATGCCTGATCGGTCTGCTTCTTCTTGAGGGTGTTAACACCTACCAAAAGAGCGGGAGCCGTAGACTTCTTTTCCACAGTAGATCTTCCTTTTCTGACCAATTGGTTAAATGTTGGCAATATGTTCACCTCCATACATATAGAATAATTTATAAAAACGCTTGCGCGCTCTTATCTAATCTGTTGTTTCGCAGAGTAACACGGCACAAGCGGCAGGCACTTCCACCCGACACACCTTTGCCAGTTCCTTTCTGGATGGCACCATCTGCAGGGGCACTTTGCTTTCGGCACAAGCCTTTTCCAAAGTCTCTTTCACCCATCCGTCTGCATCTGTCGCAAGGTAAGCAAGGGTTGCTTTTCCTTGTCTGATAGCCTTTTCTGATTGTTTCAATCCCACCTTGTGCGGGAAGTTTCGCAATCGTTCCACGGGGCATTCTCCTCCATCCTCACACTACGAACCTTGTCATTTTACCTTATTTTCTTCGTTTTGTCAAGAGTTTCACCACATTTTCCCCGAAAATCCCTATAGATAAAGTTCACAATCTTTTCTCTCTTTATGCAATCTTTTTAGCCATTTTTTACATTTTCGTTACAAACACAAAGGACGAACTGTCAAGTCCGTCCTTTGATAAAGTTATCTTTCTATTCTTCTACCGACTGTTTTTGCGGAAGTTCCAGTACCGGGGTCATGGATTTGTATTCCTCATCACAGTTCTTCACAAACACTTTGAGCGTCTGTCCCGGCATCAATGAAAGTGCTTCGTCCAGAAGAATCTCTGCCGCCACCTGCCCCTGAGAAATGGTCAAAAACTGTCGCTTTATTCCCACCAACATTCCCCGTTCATATACCGCACAGAGAATCATGGTTTTTTCTTCTTCCTCAGGCACCGCTCCCATAACCCGGAAGGTCATGGCCGTGATTTCCAAAGGATCTTTCAAAATCAGTTCCGCCAAGGTTTGGCCATTGATTTCACTTACTCGTATATCTGCATACCGAAGAGGCTCTGCTACCTTTACAAACGCAACCGTTTCACCCGAACGAATCACCGCTTGATCACTTGTCGCAATCTCAGTCCCTTCCACCAAAGCACTGTCATCCAATTTGTTTCCCTTTTGCAGGAAACTGTAATAGGCTTCATCAGCCATGTTCCGATACAAGCCCTCCATAGCCTCCTCCTGCCAGGGAATCGGCAGATCCTTCTCTCCACCATTGCGGAAAATCCTATAAGCGCCATACTGTACCGCCAGAAGATTGCTTTCAGGATATGTTCGGGTTTCCTTTTCCGCATAGGCATTGTAATAGGGCGTATCGCGGTAAATCTTTGCCTTGGTTTCCTTTTCGGAAAGGGTCATCATGAGGTTTTCCTCTTTTCCAAACACCAAGGTGGTCTGCTTTCGGTTATTCATCTCGGTGAAAACGCCCTTGCGTTCTTCCGTGGGCACAACCACTTCTTCCGGTTTCTCTTCCTCTTGGGAATCCTCGTCTTGGAATGCCGCCCCATAGATCTTCTTTAAGAATTGATACGCCGCAGGCTCTTCACTTTCTTCCTTCTTAATGACAGGTTCACCTTGTTCTGCAAAGGCCATGGGATCAAAATATGCCATCTGTGTAACATAGGCTCCGTAAACAGAAATCGTAGGACGGGGTTGTTCCGTTTCCGACTCTTCTGCTTCTTGTTCTTCCGTCACAACTGCAGGAATCTCTTCCTCCGGCTCAATCATGGTTAACCGCAGGCTAACATACTCCCTTCCCTTGGTACAGGACATGGGAATGGGGTAGGTCAGATAACAAAATCCACCCTCCTCCTTCACAACCATATCCGTTTGACGCATCTCAAAATTCTTTCTGCTTCCATCATGGAGATCGGTCACAGAAATACCATGAAAGTCGTCCTCTTCCCACAATTTGACCGTAAGATAATTCTGCTTCTTGGGATCTACCGAAAGATGCAGAATGATCATCTCATCCCTGCCCATCTCCCGATAGGTCATCTTTTGCCCTTCCACACGACGACTGTGGGCTGTGGTTCCAACCAGTTCCACATGGCCCTTCCGTTCGGAATTTCTGGTTCCGATATCCACCATGGTACCGGTAATCTCTTCTTCAAATTCAGGCGGTTCTTCTGTGGGAACCGTCAGGTAATACAAAAGATTCATTTGGCGTTTTCCCGAAGACACCGTAGCCTTCACCACCAGTTCCTTGTCTTCTCGGAACCATTGCGGTGCAACCACCTTTCCGTTTCTGCTCAAGGTATCTTTTGCATCTTCACCTGTCTTTTTATCTTGAGCGCTCCATACCGCAGAGGTACGAACACCATTTTCCGCAACGTAATTATGGAGCAGGGCCGAGGTGATTTCCTCACGGCCGGAATTTTCTCCCAACAGTTTGGTTGCCGCCTCAGTCATTGCCACAACACTTCTGTTGTCCGATACAAACAATTCCATC
>JAZRCD010000111.1:0-1291 GCA_045635425.1 Ructibacterium sp.
GGCAACAGAGTATCACTTCTTCTTTGATGAGAATTTTGATGATACCATCTATGATGGTGAATATGGATTTACTGCATCCGGCGTTTCCTATAACGAGAACGGAATTTATCTTCCCTCCGGTGCAAAGTGGACGTTTTTGCCTTATAAGGGTTGGTCTCCTTTGAAAAACACCTCGGTTTCCTCAAGTAATGTGGCGTCGGTTATGACCTTCCGTGCAAAGTTGGGAACCGGAACAACCACTCCTTTGAGTGTCCGTTGTTATTCACCCCTTGGCGGAACGGGTCGAGTGTTCTTAGACTTAAAGACTACAGAGAGTAAGTTTACCGTCCATACCACCACAACCAACAATAATATCGCTCCGGGTACCGAGTGGGCAGAGTATTTGTTGATCCAAAACAACCAAGGTGGTGTTTCTCTGTATGTGAAGAGCGACAGTGTAACCGGAGGAAAGTGGGAACTCTCCCGTGAAACCTCCGATTATCGTACCGGCGGCTCAAACACTATGGGCTTGCAACTGGTGGGCGGTGATGCCTATGTAAAGGATATTAAGATATACAACCTGACGGGAGCGGTGCAAGAGAGTAGCACCTGTCCGAGTGGTGCTACCACCCTCTACTTTGAAGAAGAATTTTCGAAGGAGAACGAATATGGAAACGTGAAAAAAGCAGGAGGTGTGGTATCCCAAGGAACCCTGAACCTCAATGCTTCGGTTGACGGGGGTGCATACTATCAGGTATGCAACGGAGCAATCCCGACCGGAGGATATGCAGAATTTCGGATTCGTTCCAACGCCAATGCCTATTGTGACTTTTATTCCGGTACCTCCCATTTGTATCTTTCCATGGGAAAATTCTATGGTGGCGCCAGAGGTGCCGAAGGGGTCAACGCCTTCGTTGGTGATGGCGGAAATGTATACAGAACCTGGCGTGTGGTTCGAAATCAGGATGAATCTTATAACGTTTATACCAAATTAGATGATGAAACGGTATGGCTTCGGGTGGCAGAGCAGTTATCCGGTTCTGAGAGTTATGATGAACCGAAGTTGACGATTACCATCAATGATCACATGGGTGATTTCAAAGATGGCGTGGCATCTCTTGATAGTCTGCGGATTTACGGATTGGCACCGAATGAAGCGATTACCCTGACCGACGGATATGGAACCTATTTCGTGGAAGATGGACAAGCAATGACTTATAAAGATACCATGGGGGTTATGATATCCGGTCAGAAGGGCTCTTTGATGATAGCGGGATATGATGAAAAACGTTGTTTAACAGATGTTGAAATC
>JAZRCD010000112.1:0-2305 GCA_045635425.1 Ructibacterium sp.
CTTGGTACCGATATTAAAAAAAGGTCTCCCTGCCGGGAGACCTTTTTTAGTTGGTTGTAATCAAAACCACTTGGTTCACATCATCCCAATCCACATGGCATCGGAATGCCTCTGCCACCGCACGGGCAGGCACCAGGGTTCGTCCGTTCACCAATTGTGCCGGAACATCCAAAGTTACCTTCGAACCATTCACGTACAAAAGATTGCTTCCAATGGTCAGACGGACGGTAATATCCCCCTTAGTGGAGGTCACCGTCTGGGTAGCGTCATCCCAGCCAACCGTTCCGCCTAAGGCCTCGAAGATGGCACGAAGAGGCACCAGGGTTCTGTCATTCTGTATCATGGGCGGTTGATCAAAGGAAACCGGTGCGCCGTTGATGGTTACCGAAATTTCCTTCGGCGTAGCGCTTTCCACCATGGCCGGATCAGGTTCACCACCAAAGCGGATGCCATTTCCTCTTTTGTAGAAGGTGTAGGTCTTTTGGGTATTTCCTGAGGAGATCCGCAGGGTATGTTCTCCATCGGTCAAAGCATCCAAATTCAGGTTGCAACTATAAGGAATTTGGCTCGTGGTGTGATACCACACACCATCCAGATGATAGTTCACAGCAACTTCCGGATTTTTCTCAAAATACGCCAGGGTATAAACCGGCACAGCCCCATCCTTTGCTACCAAAGTTCCTGCATTGTTCGCCTTCTGGAATACATATTCTGCATTGGTTCCGTACTCTTTGATATAGGGGCCGTGTTCCTTAGCATGATTGAAGATCTCTACCGCATAAGGGTAATTGGAAATATCATATCGCTCCGTCTCATTGCTGCGGTGGTTGTCAAAGTAGTTGATCATCTTGATTTGCGGATACTTCATCACCAGATACCACAGCATATTCCGAAGTCGAGGGGTTGCCCACGCCTGATTGTCGTCGCCGAACTGATTGTTGGTGGCAATACCACCCTCACTGATCATCACCGGCTTTTGAATATTATTCTTTTCCAAAAATTCCATGAAAGGCTTGATTTTATTGGTTGCCCAAGCATAGTCACCCGTCATGAAATAGACGCTGTCTTTATATGCGGTTTTCTTGTTGCCGGAGAAATATCTTGTCATGTAATGACTTATGCCAACCCAATCTACATATTCGTCTCCGGGATAGAAATATTCAAAGGGACGATCCAGAGAACCCATATCATTGGGTGACCAAACCACCGCGAAATTAGGGTATTCATGAATCATGTTTGCCACATTCCGAAATACTTCAATATATTTCTCCGGTTCGTTGCCAAGAGCTGAACAGTTCATCTCGTTGGCAAATCGAATATACATGGGCTTGTTGTATTGCTTCAGGGTACCCAACGTTCTGCGCACCTGATTATAATCTACACTTTCCAGATCATGGATGGTCCAACCTACCAAGGTGGCAACATTGTCCTGACGAATCATACTGTTGGCAGGATAGTATAAATCTGTTTGGTACATGTGTTCCACATAGGTGAGATAACTACCCAAAGGTTGGAGCTTCTCCGAGGTTTCTGCAATGGAGCCAAGAAAGGTACCACCACGGGGTTCCAGTCTTGCACCATAAAAGGGTGCCGTATCCATAGGCGCTTGAGCGTACAATTCAAACTCTGTTGCAGTAACCATATCGGTTCTTTGTTTCAACAGAGCTCCCCAGTCAGGCTCGGGGAAATAAAACGCCGAAACCGGTAACACCGTCAACAGCATAGTAACCAAAAGTATCATTCCAACGATTTGTCTTTTCATTGAATAACCTCCTTTTATCCTTTTCATTGTAAAAGGATAATCCGATTTTGTCAAGGAAAAGAAAAAGACATCCACCAGGATGTCTTTTTCTGGAGCTGCCCAGCGGATTCGAACCGCCGACCTCTTCCTTACCAAGGAAGTGCTCTGCCTGCTGAGCTAGGGCAGCATATTTACTTTTCTCGAAACAGCCTATTCATATTATCACATTTTCCTTGTCTTGTCAATACAAATTTCAAAAAAATTGAAAAAAAATTCCCGATACCATAGGGTATCGGGAATTCGGAAATCGAAAGAAACTTATTTCAGTTCGATCTGTGCGCCAACCTCTTCCAGCTTGGTCTTCATTTCTTCAGCTTCGTCCTTAGCAACAGCTTCCTTCAGAGTCTTGGGAGCGCCGTCAACCAGAGCCTTTGCTTCAGCCAGACCCAGACCGGTGATCTCTCTTACAACCTTGATTACCTTGATCTTCTGAGCACCAGCGTTAGCCAGAACTACGTCAAACTCGCTCTTCTCTTCAGCAGCACCGCCAGCTGCACCTGCAGC
>JAZRCD010000113.1:0-1990 GCA_045635425.1 Ructibacterium sp.
GAGGATTATTATTGGCAGGAACATACTCTTGCCGAACTTGCTGCACAAAGTGAAACCGAATGGAAACTGCGCCTTGAGGGGAAGCTTTTTGAAACGGGAGAAAAACTGAATGTAACCGGATTCGATGAATTGCAGGCTTACATCTTTAGCGAATTAAGTGGGTCATCCACGGAAGGAGATTTAAATGAGTGAAATGAATGGAAACGATACCTTATCTGAACTGCTCAAGAAGGTATCAGCTCCCCCGGTTTCTGAAAGCATTGATACTGTGGATACGGCCCCGGTATTAACGGAGGGAGACGAAATTTTGGTGCTTGGAGAGGACTTCGACTTTGAAGGCTTCCAGGTTGTACGCCGTGAGTTTTTTGCCCATCTGCGTGAGCCGTCTTGCACCTTCAACAACTGCAAATTCAGCGTGAACAATGCCTGCCTTCAAAAGTTCCCGAACTCGGATTATGCCCAGGTTCTCGTGAACCGCGAAAAGAAAATATTGGCTCTTCGCCCGTGCGCAGAGGGTGCGAGAGACTCGTTTATGTGGTGCAGCATTCAAAAGGGAAAACGCAAGCCGAAAGCCATCACTTGTAAACTTTTCTATGCAAAAATTGTATCTTTGATGGGGTGGAACCCCGATTATAGGTATAAGCTCCTTGGGAAAGTGATACAGGCAAATGACGAATATCTGCTTGCCTTTGACCTTACAGCGACCGAAGTTTACCAGAAAACTTTTGTAGAGGGAGAGAAGCCCAAGACCTCACGAAAGCCTGTATTCCCGGCGGAGTGGCAAGACCAGTTCGGTCTGCCTTACAACGAACACCGCCAGTCGTTGCAGATTAACATTTTTGATGATTATGCCATCTTTGCCGTCAAGGAAAATGGCGAAGGGGATGGTGGAGAATCCAAGCCGACACCTACGGGTGATTTGGTAAGTACGAATTGAGAGGTAGAGGAATGGGAAGTTTAACACAGACAAGCGTTTCCATTGACTTGAAGAAGTCACGGATACGCATATTTAAAACAACAATTCATGCATTGGGAGATCCGAGATACATACAGTTGCTTGTGAACCCCAATAACAAAACAGTAGCCATCCGCTCGGTGGAGAAAGAGACATCCGGTGACCAGGCGCACCGCGTCAAAATGGTAAGCGGTGACTCTTACGAAATATACAGTCAACCCTTTGTAACAAAGCTCTGCGAGGTTGTAGGCGGACTTGACCCCCAATATTCATATCGAATGGCGGGGGAGATAGTTCCGGCACAGAAGTTGGCAGTTTTCTCCTTGAACACCCTTGTTCGGAATGAGGGGTGATGGAGGGGCTATGGCAGAGAAATCTTTACCAAAGCTCAAGGTCGAGAGGGCGTTTAAGAATCTTATACGCCCCTTGTGCCGTCAAGAGTATGTTCGGCTTGAAAACAGCATTATAGCCAACGGCTGTAAAGAGCCAATTTATGTATGGGGTGAATACATCATTGACGGACATAGCCGTTACGAGATTTGCCACAAGCACGGCATTCCTTTTGAAACGGAAGAGATTGCCTTTGAGTCCAAAGAAGAGGTCATAATTTGGATTTGCAAACGCCAGTTAAAGCGTAAGACTATCACCGAAGAAGCGAGAAAGTTTTTGATTGGAATGCAGTACGAATGCGAAAAAATTGTAAATAAGGCAACACGCCCCAACCGCAATCAATACACAGTTATTTCTCCAGAGGACGAGGCAGAGGGAGCAACCACCACCTCGAACAAGTATGGATTTCAATCCGGGCATCGCTCGGCAACGAGAATCGCAGAGGAGAACCACGTGTCTTATGGCACGGTTGAAAAGTACGCCTATTATACCCGTGCCCTTGAGATGATTGGAAGCAAAGAACCGGAGTTGGTGCCTAAAATTTTATCTGGGCGTGTCAAGATTTCCCACAGTTATATTCTCGATATGGCGAAAATGGGCGTTGAAGAGTTGAGAGAAATCAATGCCAGGATGAATAAGAAGACA
>JAZRCD010000114.1:0-7396 GCA_045635425.1 Ructibacterium sp.
GCCGCTGCTTCATATTTGCCGTTAGGCAAATGCTTCATTTACATTCCTTGAATTTTGTGTTATACTTAGTATAAAGGTAGGTGTTGTAAATGCGCGAAGATAAATTATCTATTCAATCTATGGATTTTTCAGTTGACATTATAAACCTTGTTAAAGAATTAAAATTAAAAAAAGAAAGTATTATTTCAAACCAAATCGGCAGAAGCGGAACCTCAATTGGTGCTAACATTAGAGAGGCTCACTATGCTCATGGAACTGCTGATTTCATTGCCAAGCTACAAATCGCTTTAAAAGAAGCAAACGAAACAGGCTACTGGCTTGAATTGCTTTTTAAGACTGGGTACATAGATGAAGCTACTCATAAATCACTAGATTCCAAATGCACAAGTATCAGAGTAATGCTCATCTCCTCCATTAACACCGCTAAACAAAATGTCGGTAAATAAAGTTGTGTTTGAATTTGGGGTGATATGATGAAAATTTTAGTTATATCCGATAAAGAAAGTGAAATACTGACTGATTTTTATTCCGAAAATAATTTTGAAGATATAAGCTTTGTTTTGTCGGCAGGTGATTTGTCATATTCATATTTACAGACTATTAAATCAAATTTGAACAAGCCGTTATATTATGTTCAAGGAAATCACGATATTCACAAACCAAAATTCTTTGATAAGAAGTATATTGAATGGAAGGTCAAAGAATTTTGTGGGATCAGGATACTTGGTATAGGTTGCCGCAAAAGGAATGGTCAAATTATGACCGAAGCAGAAATGACAAGAAAGTTAAATAAACTATATAAAAGAATCAAAAGCAAAGAGCGAATTGATATTGTTATCGCTCATTATCCTGCTCGTTGTGTGGGTGATGGACAGGATAAAGCACATGCCGGTTTTTTAGCAATTAAAGAGTTTGTTGAAAAAATCAAACCGATATATTTCATTTATGGGCATAACCACTTGAATTATGGCAAAGGAGAGCGAATAATCCGAATGAACGATATTATATTTTTGAACGCTTACGAAAAGTTTGTAATAGAGTTTGAAAAATAAAATATGTCAAACACATAAAAGATAATTTCACAGTGAAAATATCTTTTGAAAAATGAACCCCCCATAAGGCTCGTATTAAAATAGGCCGTTAATGCCGGAAAAAAGCACTTCGTAAGAAGTGCTTTTTTCATACATTCTTCCTTTTTCTCCCCATTGCTTTTCCTTTCAAAGTATGGTATCATATACATGAGGGAGAAAAGAAAGGATGAATCCTATGGATATCAAACAAGGTTTGGTTTCCTTGATAGAGGGGAAATCTGCCGAGGAAATCGAGAAAATTTTCAAAGACACCGAGATGCTTATGACCTACTTCCGCTGTGCCATGCTGGAGGTGGAAACCAAGTTAAAGGTGCTCAACGAGGAGTTTCGGCTTCGCCACGAACGAAACCCCATTGCCAGTATTTCCACACGACTCAAATCCATGGAAAGCATCGACGAAAAACTACGTCGGAAGAACCTTCCCATCACCCTTGCCGCCATCGAGAACCAATTAAGTGACGTGGCGGGCATTCGGGTTATCTGCGGATTTTTGGATGATATTTATCTGTTGGCAGACTGTCTTTTGGAGCAGGATGATATCAGATTGATTGCCCGAAAGGACTATATCAAAAACCCAAAACCCAACGGCTATCGCAGTTTACACCTGATTATAGAGATTCCCATTTTCCTTCAAAGTGAGAAAAAGTATGTGAAGGTAGAGGTACAGATTCGTACCGTTGCCATGGAGAGTTGGGCCAACTTGGAGCATCGTCTTCGGTACAAGAAGGATCTGTCTCCCGAACTTTTGGCGCAGGTGAACCAAGAGCTGTTAGAGTGCGCCCAAAGAAGCGAAACCACCGACCGAAAGATGCAGGAAATCCGAAATATTCTGGAAAAGTAGTTCATCTTTGAAAGGGTGAACCATATACTAAAACGAGGCTTGAAGGAGGTTGCGACCATGAAAAGATATTACGCATGTGTTTACGGAAGCGCCAGTGAGAAAATTGCTGATGCCCATAAAAAAGAAGTGGAGAGGTTGGGAAACCTGATTGCAAAGAACGGACTGTCTCTGGTTTATGGTGGCGGCGGACTGGGAAGCATGGGTGCCGTGGCACGGGGTGTCAAGGCGGAAAACGGCTATGTGTTCGGGGTGGTTCCTCGGTTTATGCAGGACTTTGAGGGGCTCTTTGAATGTGACAAGAAACTATGGGTGGAAACCATGAGCGAGCGGAAAACCATCATGGAAGAAAATGCTGATATTTATATCATTACCCCCGGCGGAATCGGAACCATGGACGAGTTTTTTCAGGTGCTTACTCTGAAATACCTAAAGAGAATCAATACCCCCATTGTGATTTTGAATCTGGACGGCTTTTTCGATAGCCTTCTTGCTTTGCTGGATGATTTGGTGAAGCAAGGCGCCCTGATTGAGGGGATTTACGAACTGTTCGATGTGATAACCTCGGTTGAGGACCCCAAATTAATCGAATATTTCAATGAAATCGTGAAATAGAAAAACACGCCGAAAGGCGTGTTTTTTTATCCCCCCATCTTCCTCCTTAACTCCTCCAAAATACGTTTTTCAATCCGTGAAACCTGAACCTGAGAGATGCCAAGGCGTTTGGCGATTTCGGTTTGGGTTTTTTCTTGATAATACCGCAGAAACAGAATGGTTTTATCCCGCCCGTCCAAATGCTCCAGCAGTTGACGAAGGGTCAGGCGATTCACCGTCTCCTCTTCGGTGGAATCCTTCCCCATAAGTCGGTCAATCAGCGGAGAAAGTTCCCCCGTTCCGTCATCGGTAGTGGCGTAGATAGACTCAGCAGGAACGGTTGCATCCATGGCGGCAGACAGTTCGGCAGAAGAGATGCCCAAGACGGCAGACAGTTCATTGATGGTGGGTTCCCGTCCCGATTTCTGGGAAAGTTCTGCTCGCAAGGAACCTGCCCGAGCGGCAGTTTCCTTCAGGGATCGGCTAACCTTAATCATTCCGTCGTCTCGAAGAAACCGTTTGATTTCGCCTAAAATCAAAGGGACAGCATAGGTGGAGAATTGCACGCCAAATTCCAGATTAAACTTCTGTGCCGCCTTGATTAAGCCAATGCACCCAATCTGGAACAAGTCCTCCGAATCATAACCCCGACCCAGAAACCGACGAACTGCTCCGTGAACCAGCCCGGTGTTCTCCTCCACCAAACGATGTTGCGCCGACAAATCCCCCTTTGCGGCTCGAACAAGAAGGTTGTGGTTGTTCTTTTGATATGATTCAGACACCTTCATCCCGCCCGATTCGTTTTGTCATGGTGACAATGGTTCCCTCTCCCGGCGCCGACTCCACCTGAAGGGAGTCCATAAAACTTTCCATAACCGTAAAACCCATACCACTCCGGTCCTCCCCCGGAACAGAGGTGTAGAGAGGTTGCATGGCAAGGGAGATGTTCTCAATCCCAATCCCGCGGTCTATGATGGTGATGGTCAACAGAGAACCGGAAATTTCGCATTGCAGTTCCACCTGCCCGTCTTCTCCGCTGTAGCCGTGGACAATGGCGTTGGTCACCCCTTCCGAAACAGCGGTCTTGATGTCTGCCAACTCCTCGCAGGTGGGATCCAGTTGGGTGGCAAAAGCGCCGGCTACCGCTCGGCCGAGGGCCTCGTTCCGACTCTTTGCCGGAAAGGTGATGGTCATATAGTTTTCCATGGTATCTCCTCCTCTCATCCGCATTCGATAATCTTCTTCAGGCCGGACAACTCCAGTACCCGATCCACCTGAGGTTGTATTCGAATGATCATGATTTTTCCGCCTCGCAGTTTCACTTCCTTGTACCGTCCCAGAATCATGCCGATACCCGAACTATCCATAAAAGAAACGTCTGCAAAATCCAAAATTAAATTCTTAATGGGAGTACTTTCCAACTCCCGATCGATTTGTTCCCGAATGGTTCCGGCACAACTCTGGTCCAGTTCCCCCGAAAGTTTTACCACCAAGGTTGTGCCAATCTGCTCTGTCCGAATCTTCATACAATCCCTCCTTGCCTATGGCTCCAATAATGGTATGATAACACAGAGGGAATATTTCCCAATTATTTCCGATACCAAATTTTCGACATTTAGGGTTGCAAAGAGAGATCGGTTTTGGTATAATTTGTCTGTTGCTCAAAAAGGCAGCGAAATTAACTGCGGAAAGGGAAGATGCCCATGGCGAAAACGTCTTTATGGACTTTTTTGAAGAATCTGATATTCCCCATGCGATGTATTTTCTGCAGAAGAATTCTTGCCATCGGGGCAGAGGTCGGTATTTGCCATGAGTGTATGACGGATTTGCCCTTCTGTCAGGACCATGCCCGGTGTAGCCGATGCGGTCGGCCGGTGGTGGAGAACGGATGTTTGTGTTTCGGCTGTGCAAGAGATACCCGGTACAGTTATAGGAAAATTTATGGTTCCTATCTGTATTTGGGTTCCGCAAAAGACGCTTTGCTTCGGTTTAAACAGGAAAAGTATAGTGGATATGCCACGGTTTTTGCCACACATATGGCAGTGGTGGCAGAACACGAAATGCCGGAGGGTTCTTGGGATTTGGTGGTTGCGGTTCCGCCGCGGAAGATGCGGGTGCGAAGGCAAGGCTACGACCAGGCCCATGTATTGGCGAAGGAAGTGGCAAAGCGGTTGGAGATTCCCTATCAACACGGGGTTTTGGAACAGATTGAGGACAGGCAGAAACAAAGCAGCCTGACCTATCAGGAACGACGTAGGAATATTTTAGGGAATATTCGGGCAGTGAAAAGGGAATCCCTTGCAGGACGGCGGATTTTATTGGTGGACGATATCTGTACCACCGGTGCAACATTGGAAGAGTGTGCAAAGATGATTCGTCGGGCAGGCGCAAAGAGTGTGGACTGTTCTGTAGCCGCCATTGTATTTGATGAAAAAATTTATGATTTTTAAGAGATTTGTCATTTACATGTAATAAATTTTATGATAGAATAAGAGAGGTGATTTGTGCCGACAGCAAATCGCCTTGTTAGAATTCATTGGATAAGTAGTTGGTTTAACTGACACCGTTTCATAGATGAAGAGTTTCTTGGGAGGCAAGAATATGGAAAAGATGGTCGTTCTTGGGGGTGCCCCATTAACCGGACAAGTTGATATCAGCGGTGCGAAGAACTCCGCGGTTGCCATTCTTGTTGGCGCTATCATGGTCAACGGAAAATGCCGGATTGACAATGTACCTCACGTCAGCGACATTGAAGTTCTGATTGACATCATCAATAAATTAGGCGGTGAAGCAGCCTTTGTTGCTCCCGGTGTTGTAGAGATTGATGCTACTCATTTGAATAGTTATTGTGCAGAGTATGACACGGTTCGTAAGATTCGTGCATCTTCTTACCTGATGGGCGCTTTGCTTGGTCGTTTTGGAAAGGCTCGGGTTGCTTTGCCCGGCGGTTGTGATTTCGGAATCCGTCCCATTGACCAGCATATCAAGGGCTTTAAGGCTTTGGGCGCGCAGGTCAATATTGAACACGGCATGGTAGAACTGGTAGCGGAAAACCTGAAAGCGGAAAACATCTATCTGGATGTGGTTTCGGTTGGTGCAACCATCAATATTATGCTGGCGGCGGTTTTTGCTGAGGGTACCACAGTAATCGACAGTGCGGCGAAGGAACCCCATATTGTAGATGTGGCTAACTTCCTGAACTGCATGGGTGCTAATATCCGTGGCGCAGGAACCGACCTGATTCGGATTAAGGGTGTTAAGGAACTCCACGGCGGATCCTTCAGCGTAATTCCTGACCAGATCGAGGCAGGAACTTTCATGATTGCGGCTGCAGCGACCCATGGTGATGTCATCGTAAACAACATCATTCCTGAACATATGGATTCCTTATCCTCCAAACTGGCGGAGATGGGCGTTGGCATTGAAGAATATGACGAAGCCATTCGGGTTTATGCCAAGGATCAGGAGCCTTATACTGCGGTAAACGTAAAGACACAACCGCATCCCGGCTTCCCCACCGACTTACAACCCCAGATGGTGGCGTTGCTTACCACTGCCAAGGGAACCGGTTTGGTAACCGAGAACGTTTGGGATAATCGGTTTAAGTATGTGGCAGAACTGAATCGTATGGGATCCAATATTTCCGCTGAGGGAAGAGTTGCAACCATCGAAGGAACTCCCTATTTAACCGGTGCTCCGGTTTCTTCTACCGACCTGAGAGCAGGTGCGGCACTGGTAATTGCCGGACTGATGGCACACGGTGTCACAGAAATTTATAACTTGAAATACATAGACCGAGGCTACGAGAAATTTGAAGAAAAACTTCGGAGTCTCGGGGCACAGATTGCCCGTCGGAACAGCGGTCAAAGACCCGAAGAGGACGAGGAATCTGCTACAATGGCATAAAAAAGAAAAAGGGATGTTAATACATCCCTTTTTTTGTGAGAGGAGGTTATCTGCCATGAAACTTTGTTCCATCCGAAGCGGAAGCAAGGGAAACGCGATTTTGGTCTGGACAGACTCCACCAAGATTTTAATTGACTGCGGTATCAGCGGAAAAATGACCGAGTGCGGTATGGCAGAAGCAGGTCTTTCTCCCGAAGAACTGAACGCAATTCTGGTTACCCATGAACACAGAGACCACATTGGCGGTGTGGGAATTCTCAGCCGACGGTATCAGATTCCGGTTTATGCCAACGAGGCGACATGGGATGCCATGGAAGGGGAACTGGGAAAGATTGCGCCGGAACACCGAAGAACCTTTCTGCATACCGATGGATTTTCGGTAGGAGATATGGAGATCACTCCCTTCTCCATTCCCCACGATGCGGCAGATCCGGTAGGGTATTGTCTGGCAAGTGACGGAAAAAAGGTGGCAATCGCCACCGATATTGGTGTCTTAGAAGAAAGCCTCTTTCGGGCAATCCAAGGTAGCCGAACCGTTCTCTTAGAATCCAATCATGACCGAAACATGTTGGATATGGGCAGTTATCCGCTCCCCCTCAAACAACGGATACGAAGCAACAAAGGTCACCTTTCCAACGAAGATGCAGGAAAGGCGGCAGAGTTTTTGGTGCGGATGGGAGTGCGCCAGATTTTGTTAGGACACCTAAGCCCCGAAAACAACTACCCTCTTCTGGCAGAAAAGACTGTAGAAAACGCTCTCCTCGCCGCCGGTATCCAACCGGGCAAGGATATGATTTTGGGAATTGCGCCGGGGGATAAGATAAGTCGTATATGCGAAGTGTGATTAACAATCATTGACAGTCGTGCTTGAAAATTCAGCAAACTGGGCCCGTTTCATCGACACGGCATGACAGTCATGTACAAGGAGTACACTCCTGCCATACCGAATCTCGAAACGAACACATCT
>JAZRCD010000115.1:0-4357 GCA_045635425.1 Ructibacterium sp.
ATGGCGTATGACCCCGGAACGGCATATTGTGATTGGTGGTGGCTGTCATGCTATCGATTTAATTCGTTGGTTGGCAGGCAATCCGGAGGAAGTTTGTGCATATTCCAATCATATTTTCCAGCCCACTTGGAAAGCGGATGATACTGTAATGTCTATTTTAAAACTGCCTAATAACGTAATCGGACGAGTGATGGTTTCCTCCGGTGTACGGCGCAGTTATTCCATGCGTACCGTGATTTATGGAACCATGGGAACCGTTGTGGTAGATAACAGAAATCCCTATCTCACCTTGTTCCAAAGAGAGGTGTATGGGGAGAAGGACAGATGGACAGGAAGTGCATGGGAAAATGTGGAACAAAGAATTGCAGTTTCCATCAATAATCATAATGTAAAGGCGGAGTTAGAAGATTTCTGTACTGCCATCATTAACGATAGTGAAATCCCGACCAATAGTGTGGAAGGTGCAAATACAGTTGCACTTTGTACTGCCATTGTGGAAGCATCTTTAACCGGTAAGCCGGTAAAACCTGATTATTGTAACTAGTGATAAAGTGCCGATAACTTCTGTTGTCGGTACTTTGTGTAAAATTTGTTATAATTCTTGTCAAAGAGGTGATGTCTCTTATGAAGCAAATTGTTGTTATCGAACCATGGGCAATCAATGGTGTAAAAAACTGGCTCAACTGTGTGGAACGATTTGAAGAAAGAAGCAACAACTCTGTCCCGTGGAGGTATGGATACCACGATTACATTGAGGTTTTGTATGCCTTGGATGCAGATGGATATGCCTGGATCAATGGCGAAAAAATGAGATATGACACAGGAACATTAATCATTATTAACCCGAAAGAACCTCATACCTTGACCTTTAATTCCACATCCCATCACTTTTGTATTCGTTTTTCACCGCATATTCTTTATAGTGATGAAAAATCGTTTTATGAGTTTAAGTATATTACACCTTTTCTTGTGGGAGATGCACATCGGTATGTTTTCAGACGAGAAGATATTACCACGGTGGATGTTCAGGAATTGATTGTTGAAATCATGAAAGAATGGGAGAAGAAGGACAATGCGTATGAACTTGTTATTCGGGCCAATATTTTGAAAATCTTTTCGGGAATTTTTCGGTATTGGAATGAAAGTCAAGTATTGCAATCCGAAACGGAAATGAGTGATTCCATGAAGGAGGCGCTCACCTTCATATCCGAAAACTTCATCACATTGACCCAAAAAGATGTGGCAAAGCATTGTAACATCAGTTATCAATATCTTTCTCGTATGTTTAAAACGACCATGGGAAAGGGGTTCAATGAATATATAACATTCTTACGGCTCAGAGAAGCTGAAAAAATGTTATTGTCGTCGGACAAAGATATTACGGAAATTGCATTAAGTTGCGGGTTTTCGTCTCCCAGTTATTTTATTGAACGATTCAAAAAAATCAAGGGAATTACCCCCAAGCAATTCCGTGCCCAAACAAGAGACGGAAATGTCCATCAATAAAGAGAAAGGATGCAGATATAACCTGCATCTTTTTTTGTTTTTTCTGTAGTTTTTGCCAAGATTGGAACAAGAAAAAACGAGGGCGATTGTATATTTGCTGAAATAGGGTTCGTTTGGTAATTATTTTCAGCAAAAAGGTATAAAAAGTTATATTAAATTCAAAAAAAATGATAGAAATATTTACATTGGTGTGATATAATTGTAAACAAAATGTAAAATAGGTGTATTTTGTTTTATTGTGTTGAGGATAGATGTATAAAAAATTATGATTTAGAAAGGGGCCATTTGTGTGAAAAGAAACAGAGTTTTTGCATTCTTTGTGTGTTTGAACATACTGCTGAGCTTGTTCCCTACAACGTTGACTTATGCTGATGTAATCAGTTCGGCTGATGTTGCCCTTGAAAATAGAAATGTTTGGGTGGACAGTAACTTTTCCGTGATGGATGACGAGTGGGTGCTAAGCAATGGAATGTACCATGACGGAGAAGATGGTGTTATTCGCTACGATGGTGGTGTGGATGAAAATATTGCAGAAGCAAATTACTCCTTGGAGGGATTTGATTTCGGTGACAGTTGGAACATTCGCTTTCGGATGAAACTTGGTGAAGAGCATCAGGGTAGAGTTGATTTTCATTTTTGCTACGGCGGATATCGGACATACTGTAATATCACTCCTGAGGAAAATAAGTTTTCTTTGGCTGGAAATGGTTCTCGAAAGGACAGAGAAGTCAAGCTTGGTATTTGGTATGAATATCTGTTCCAGTACTACATTGAAGATGGTGTGACGAAAGTAAAGATCTGGCGGAAAGCGGAAGGCGACGAAAGATGGTTAGATATCTTTACAGGATATCCGTTTAGTGATGCGAATCTATACACCGGCCCTCCCGCACTACGGTTTTTCGGTGGTGTTCAGGGTGACAGCAAAAAGATCACGATAGATGATGTGCGGGTATACTCCGGAACCTATGCGAAATTAAACGAGCCGATCATTCAAGGGAATAACATTACAGCAGATGGTGTGATTGATACATCGGATTATGGCATGACGGAACAAAGGAATGTTTCGTTGATCGCAGCATCCTATGATAAAAAATATGGTTATACCAAGGAGGTTCAATCCACAAGCATTGTGGTTGAACCGGGTGTAGAAACAGAAGTGAACCACACCTTTGGCTTTGCTTCGTTTGATGCGAAAACTGATGATGTAAAAATCATGATGTGGGACAGTTTGGAAAGTGGTGTTCCGTTGGCATCTGCTATCGGAACGGTGGAGGATAATCTCCATGAAAATCTTTCGGTAAGTCGGCAAGAGATCGTTGTGGTTCCAAATGTGTCATACAACAGAGTGAATCTCACGGGATATCTTGGACGAGCAAACGAAAAACTGACAGCCATGTTGCTGAAGGATGGGAAAGTAGTTGCCATAACACAAGACACCGCAAATGCAGATGGGGATATATCCACGGAACTTATCGTAAATCCTGCCTGTGAGAGCGGGACTTACGTCTTGCGGATGCAGTATGGAAAGTTGGTTGCCACAGAGACCGAAGTGACGTTACAATGTGCGGATTCCTATGGAGGGTCATATGGTTCGGTGGAGGATATTCTTGGTCAGAATTTGGTTCCGCATAAAACTTTTGATTTTAAAGACTCCAATGCTTCGGCTTTGTATTCCGGATCCGGGTTCTATAGTGCCGGGATGAGATATTTCAATGTTTTTGAGGGAATGTTGCTGAACAGTACCACCAAGACAACCTATTGGCGTTATTCACCTGTTGCGAATTGGTTTGTGATTGGTGATCGAAGAGCTGTTCTGTTTCGCGCAAAGATGTATGATGAAACCAATCCTTTTGAATTCCGGATTTTTGAACCGAACAAAGGGTACGCAGCACATCAGTTCTCGTTGAGTGCAAGTGGGATTTCGACTCTTTGTACATACAAAACATTAGATGCAACATTTGCTCCCGGATTGGAATGGGTGGATTACTTGATTGTTAAAACAGCCTCGGGAATTAAGTTGTATGCAAGTCGAGACAACTTCCTTTCCGGAAGTTGGGTTCCGATTCTGGAAACGACAGCGCCGTATGCCTCTTATGCAAGTTCTATGGGCGGCATTCATCTGGTTGGGTCCGGTTATATTTCGAAAATGGATATTCTTAATACGGGTAGCGGTAAAGAGGATTTGAAGTCCATTATCGGAGGAGATTATACCACGGTGTACAATTTCCAAATGAATGAAAGTGGTTTTAAAAATCATAGTTTGACCTGCACAGATGGTTATACATTTGGTGAAGAAGGGCTTTCTCTTTCCTCGGGCGGAATGAAATTTGTTCCCCTATCCGGACGGACGGCCATTGGGAAGAAGGATGCGATATTACTTCGGACCAAAATGACAGATGTTGCTGATTTATTGACGGTTCGCATAAGCGGTGAATCGGGCGTTGCCAGATTACAACTTTCATCCACGGGCGTGAATGCATACAACGCCATTGGTTCGGCGAAAAAAATTGCATCTTTTTCCGGAACGGAGTGGGTAGATTACCTTATTGTTCAAAATACGATCGGTGGCTACTCTGTTTATGCAACAAACGATTCCATTTCCGGCTGGTATAAGATGTGTGAAACAGAGGACTATCCGGATGGTGCTGACGGAAGTGTCGGCGTTGAAATAACGGGAACGGGTGTGATTCAGTCATTGAAGCAGCTGGCGGTTACTGATTCAGTTGCAAGCAAGGATGCCAAACCTTTTGGTGCTGATCTCATATACTATCAAGAAGATTTTCAAAGTTTTCCGGCAGGGCATAGTAATGTGAGTGTTCAAAACGGGTCAACAGAACTTGGTGTCTTGATC
>JAZRCD010000116.1:0-2264 GCA_045635425.1 Ructibacterium sp.
AATATCCTGAATGGTTAAAACTCTTGGATAATTCATGGAAAATCTCCTTTACAACGAAACTATTCTGTATTATACTAAAGATGTGATATGAAGTAAATGTTCAAAAAAGGAGTTTTTTACCATACCAGATGAAAGAGAAAAAGTATTTGTGTCTGTATCAGACCATTAAGGAAAAGATTCTTCGGGGGGAGTACCCTGCCGGAAGCAAACTCCCATCCAAGCGGGTTATGGCGGATCGGATGGGATACAGTGTTATGACGGTGGAGACCGCCTACCAGATACTGGCAGAGGAAGGCTACCTTGCTCCACGGGAGCGGAGTGGCTATTTTATCTGTGCTCTGGAACTGCCTCGGTCCGAGGAAAAACCCAAAGAAACCACCCTTTCCTACCTGTCGGAGGAGACTCTTCCGCCTGTGGAAGAGACCTTGGGGTCGGTGTGGTTCAAGACGGTTCGAAAGGTTATGAGCGAGCAGGGAGAACGACTTTTTGTCAAGTCCCCGGGGATGGGGATTCCTGCCCTCCGCAATGCCATTTCCGACTATCTTTTGCGGTATCGGGGGATGGTGGCACAGCCGGAGCAGATTATCATTGGCTCCGGTGCGGAACAATTGTACGAAACAGTGATTCAACTTTTGGGTCGGGAACGGATTTATGGTATTGAGAATCCCTCCTATGCCCAGATTGAGGCGGTTTATGGCGCAGAGGGTGCCACCATTGAGAAATTGAAGATGGGTGAGGATGGCATTGACACCCATGCCCTGCAGGAAAGTTCCGCTTCGGTTCTTCACGTGACCCCCTTCGGCAGTTTTCCCACCGGTGTTACCGCTCCTGCTACCAAGCGTTGGGAGTACCTTGCTTGGGCCAAGGAGGGTCGGTATCTGGTGGAGGATGATTTTGGCAGTGAGTTTTATTTTGCAGGGCAGCCCATCGAGACCCTTTATGCCATGTCGGGAGGAGATCGGGTGCTTTATTTGAACACCTTTTCCAAGACCTTGTCTCCTGCCATGAGAATGGGGTATTTGGTTCTGCCCAAGGCTTTGATGGAGGACTATCACAAGAAACTGGGACAGTTCTCCTGCTCGGTGCCTGTGCCGGATCAGTATTTCTTAGCGGAATTCATCAAAAGCGGGAATTTTGAGCGGCATCTCAGTCGGATGCGGCGCCGGATGAAAAAAGAAAATCGGGATTGAAAAATTTTACTTCCTATGATATAATAGATAAGATAATTTGAATATGACAAAATTTCTGCCATCAGAATAGGAGAATTACTATGAAATTAGACGGTTTAACCATGAACTTTTTAGGGGACAGCATTACCTTCGGGGTAGGTGCTTCTGCCCCCGAACATAAGTATGTAGAGGTTTTTTCTCGGCTCGCCAACCTGAAAGAGGCACGGAACTACGGCATCAGCGCCACCCGTTTTGCTCTGCAAAAGGGAACCCCCCTCCGTCCCAAGAACGATGATGTGGATGTGAAATCCTTCTGCGAGAGATTCGACACCATGGACGATAACGCCGATGCGGTAGTGGTCTTTGGCGGAACCAATGACTTTGGCCACGGGGATGCACCCATGGGTACCTTTGCGGATCGGACCCCCGATACCTTCTATGGTGCATGTCACACGCTGTTTCGTGGTTTGATTCAGAAATATATGGGAAAAACCATTGTGATTATGACCCCTCTTCATCGTCTGGGTGAATTGAAGGCGAACCCCACGGGAAACAAGGCGGTTTCTGTGGGAACCACCTTGCTGGATTACGTCACCGCCATCCGTCAGGTGGCAGAATACTATTCTCTGCCGGTGCTTGATTTGTATGCCACCAGCGGTATACAACCGGAAATTCCTGAGATTCAGGAAACCTATATGGCAGACGGCCTCCATCCCACCGATGCAGGTCACGAGATTATTGCAAAAAAACTAAAGGCATTTTTTGAAATGCTGTAACCACAAAGGAGACATAATATGGGAGAGACCACATCTCTTAACATTCATAAAAACCGCAATGTCACTCTGGATCTTTTGAAACTTCTGGCGGCATACTTTGTGGTATTGGCCCACTTCCCTTTTCCCGGAACTTTCGGAATCACATTGGATGCTTCCGGTCGGTTTGCCGTTCCCCTTTTCTTTATGGTGTCCGGCTACTACTCTTATAAAAGTTCCCCTGAGAAAATTTTGGGCAAGATAAAACATATTTTGAAATTGTACCTGATTGCAGCAGGAATTTACCTTGTATACAGGTTTGTTTCCGAGGCATTCTTCAAGG
>JAZRCD010000117.1:0-2543 GCA_045635425.1 Ructibacterium sp.
GTGTCAAGAATCGTCCCCGGGTGGTTCGCCCGGTATGTTCTTTGGGCTTCCTCCACAAACTCATTCGCCCAAAGAACCTTAAACCCCGCCATCCGGTATCCAAGGCAGGATCCGCCCCCGCCGGAGAATGTAGAAACAACCGTGAATCCGTTCCACGGCGTTTTTTCTATCTCCCGCATTGAAGGCACCTTATAGGGCGGCTTAATTCCATTCATAACCGCACCTTGGGCATTTGTTTTTCGTTTCGGTTTCCTCTCCGTATTCCTTGAAACTCTCCGGGCTTTCTTCCTGCGCCCCTCCGGAGAAATCGTCAAAGGTGAAATTCAGTTCCGGGAAATCCTGCCCCTCAATCGAAAGGGCGGCACACTCTTCCTGTAACCGGCTCCAATCCCACTGGGAGAGTTCAGCCGTGCGGTTATGCCTGATTGCGTATTCCCGCCACTGCTTTTCGGAAAGGTGGTCAAGCCGGATGCAAGGAACCTCATCCAGACCCAGTTCCAGAGCGGCTATCTGCCGCCCGTGTCCTTCCACGATCTTGTTATCATCCCCGACAATTCCGATGGGATCATTGAAACCATCCTCAAGGATGGACCTTTTGATTGCTTCAATGTCCGTTGCGGAGTGCTTCCGGGTGTTGTTCTCATACGGAGTCAAGTCACCCGGCGGCAGGTATACGATTTCCAGCTTGCTCATAAATTGACCTTCCTTTCTTGACCTTCAAAAATTAGTATCAGCAACCCCACCGAACAATGGCTGATTCCCGTCAACCCGGAGGAAGGTCAACCCCGGCAGACCCACCTTAAATTGTGAACATAAAGGAAGAACGGCAAGCCCGGTTAGCTTGCCGCCCTATCATTGACGGAGGTTTTCATGGAATGCCAGAAACTCCATTTACACTATATCACAGATAAATACTATAATTCACTATAATCTTTCTCACAGAAGGTATACTGTCCAACGTGACCGCATTTAACCCGGCTATCACAGTAGATTGTGCCGCCGTCCTGCGTTACCCGCCAGCAAAAAGAATTATCTTCACCCATACCCATCAGAGGATAAAAAGGTGCGCCATATTTCTGAATCATGCGCCGGAGTAAAGAAACCGTTGTCATGACGCATCCGAACCCACAAGATGCAATTTCAAAGATATCGTCCCGGTAATAATCTTTATAAACATCATGCCCGGTATCAACCCATCCATCCGGCTTAACCTTCCAGTGTAATTCCTTATAGATACATGGCGTAATCGGTTCTTTACGGGTAAAATAAAGCCCAGAAACTATCTCCCGCCCCTCGTCCAGATTATCCGCTAGCCGAATCATAGCATCTGATGGTATAACCATATCCGAATCCAGCCAGAGAACCCGGTCAAACCCCATTTTGACGGCGTTTTCCGCAATAGCGTTCCTGGCAGTATAAATGAGGGTATTTGTAACAACGGCAAACGCCGTGTCATCCGGTCTTTGTAATTCCATCAGGCTCCGCATAAACTCTGCGTGAACCATTTCATGACATGGAACAGCAATCAGGTATCGCATTTATTTTCCTCCTTTTAATCACAATCCACTATTGGTTCTCCTGTTCCAATGACATACTGTGCCCCTCCATCAAAAATCGAAATCTGACCCGGCAACGGTTCGTCATCGTTTCGGTTTACAATGATCCGCTTTACAATCCTGATATCGCCCTCCGGGAATGGCTTATCAATCAGACCGCAGGCAATATAACTCTTTCGCCAATCCGTTGCTTCACTGGCTGAGTCCCCGTATACCAGGCACTTGAAATACGTCCTGCCATATTCCTTTTCCCGGAAGTAAGGGCAATCCTTGCAAAACCCGACACCATAGCCGTAATAATGGTGCATAGCTTCAATCTTTCGGACACTCATCCTGATTAACCTCCGCCGGCTTCAAAAATTCCGGATGCTCCTTACAGTGTTCCGCAATCTCCCGGAAGTAATCCGCAAGGGCTTCTATCTGCTCCACGCAGTAGACGTTAAAGCCAACGATTGGTTCCAGATCGCCGTCCTGCGTTCCCTCCTGAATCCTCCCAATGGGCATTTCCTTTTCGCTGGCGTAGACGATGAAAAACGCCCCTTTATCTGAACTGATAAATCCATACCGTGCGTGACCCTTCTTAATGGTTACAACGCTCCCCGGAACGAAATCCTCAGGTTCACTTGTCGGAAACTCCTTCACGATATCAAATGCCATATCCAGCCCCTCACAGAAAATCCGCTTTAGTTTCCGCACTTTCTTTTCGTCATTATCGTTCGGGGTATGCGCCAGCCAATTATCATTCAAGCACCGCAGGAGTTTTTCCCGGTCAATATAACTCATCGTTTTTCCTCTTTTCCTGTTTATCTGCGTTTTAAGACGTGTCTGCTCGTTGGCCGGTAAATTCTACCGCCAGAACGTTATACAGCGTTTTTCACCTGTTTTTGACGCTCTGACAGCCATTTATTGATTACCAGTAAAGCCCGTCCGTGAATAACGTACACTCCAGGCTCTGAATAGTTCATATTCTCCGCAACCTGTGTAAAG
>JAZRCD010000118.1:0-2788 GCA_045635425.1 Ructibacterium sp.
ATTTAAATTCAAATGAGCATACCATACTTAACGTACGGTATGCTCTGTTTTTCGCTCAATATATCTAACAAGCGAGCAACCCGCTTCAGAAGGTTTCCTCTCGTGCAACGAGAAACCTTGTGATGAATAAAAATTTGATAAAAACAACTTGCTTTTATTCAATTCATATGATATTATAAAGTAATGATACAACGAATTCTTATAATTTGAGGTGAGGTATTTTGAATATTCATCAAATTCGAGAACATCTGAAAACAAAATCTATATATGAAATCCCCATGAGGGTTACTTTCTATGCTCGTGTTTCCTCCGAAAAGGACGAACAGCTTAATTCTCTGGATAACCAGATTTCCTATTACACCAACATGATCAAAAACAATCCCCACTGGGATTATATTCCGGGATACATTGACGAGGGAATCTCCGGTATTTCAACTCAGAAACGGGAGAATTTCAATCAGATGATAGCAGATGCTCACAACGATATGTTTGATTTTGTTATCACAAAGGAAATCTCAAGATTTGCCAGGAACACCCTCGATAGTATTCAGTTTACAAGGGAATTGTTAAATTGTGGCGTTGGAGTATTTTTCCAGAACGATAACATCAATACCCTTGACGAGGATTCCGAGCTACGTCTTTCCATTATGTCTTCCATTGCACAAGACGAATTGAGAAAGTTATCTTCTCGTATTAAGTTCGGACACCAGCAGGCAATTAAAAATCATGTGGTGCTTGGCAATAGCAGAATCTTTGGCTACGACAAAAAAGAAAAAAAATTAGTCATTAACGAGGAAGAAGCAAAAATGGTGCGGGAGCTTTTTGGGTTATACGCCACCGATCAGTACAGCATGAAGCAAATTGAAGACTTGTTCTGGGAAAAAGGATATCGCAACCGTAACGGAAACAAGATTGCCCATACTACCATGGCAAATACTATTTCAAATCCCAAATACAAAGGATATTACGTTGGTAACAAGGTAAAAGTCGTTGATATGTTTACCAAGAAACAACATTTTCTTCCACCTGAGGAATGGGTTATGTTCAAGGACGAAACCGGGGAACTTGTACCTGCCATCGTAAGCGAGGAACTTTGGGAAGCGGCAAATATTGTTTTAGCCAGACGAAGCAAGGATGTAAAAAACAGGCAGAATCTCTGTAACCATGCAAATCTACTCACAGGAAAATTGTTCTGCACCCATTGCGGGAGAGCGTACTATCGTAGGGAAAGTACAGATAAAGACGGGAAGAAAAACAGCAAATGGGTTTGTAGCGGAAAAATCAATAACGGTGCAGATTCCTGCCCGTCCGTTGTCATTTATGAAGAGGAAATAAAACCTATCCTTTTGGATGTATTCAATGAAACTTCACCTGTTGCAGAGGATTTGATCGAGTCTTATATCGAAATGTATAAGACATTGGATTCAAATGGAGAAATTGTCAAGGATATTGAACGTCTGAAAACCCAAATTGAACACGAACAAAAAAAGAAACGAAAGATTCTTGACTACAACCTAAACGGTGATATCTCTGACAAAGAATACCTACAGATGAACAAGGAATGTAAAGAGACCATCGAACAACTGGAAAAAGAACTTTTTGAACTCCAGGAACAACAGAATTCTCAAGATGACTTTAAAAATCACATCGACGAAATCCGTCAGGTTCTCACTGCTGCTCAAAGGGATGCGGCAAACGGAATGATAACCAAAGAGTTTGTTAACAAATATATTGATAGAATCTATGTTACTCCGGAAGAAAACTATCTAAAGCTTGAAATCAAGATTTTCACCGGAAAAATGTGTGAACGATACCTTTCCAAACTCAAAGGTCGTACGGGTCAAATGAGTAAGAAGATGATCGAAAAGTACGAAAAGGATCTGCAGAACAACGCTCAGTAGTTTCCGTTCTTTTCAAGAATAATAACCAATCATAAAAGGTGGTTGACAAACTTGTCAACCACCTTTTGTTAATAATAAAGCAATCCGGAAAGCGTTCTTAGTTATACCCTCTTACAGAGCAGGCAAACAGGATATGGCACCATTTAAATCAGACAACTTATTTGCCTTTTTTACCGCCTTGAATATCTTCTTTTCATCCGGAAAATTTTGCATCATATGCAGCCAAATTTCTTTTAATTTATGAAGTGTATATACCTCTGAACCAAGGACAACCAGGTAACGTTCTTCCAGACATCTGGAAAAAGCAAGTAGTTCCCCCGTTTGAAGAGGTTCTCCTCCATTTATTTCCCGAAAAATAGCCGGATTTCTAATTGCACCTCTACCTATCATGACGCTATGAAGCGCAGGATATTTATCGACAATTTGCTTGTAACCGTCTACAGACACCACATCTCCATTGTAACAAAGTTTTAGATTTGAATTATGATAAGCCATATCAAAAGTCTTCATATTAGGTAGACCTTTGTAATATTCTTCACGGATACGAGGGTGTATGATCAATTCCGAAACCGGAAATCGGTTGTAAACTTCCAATAACCGTTCAAACTCCTCATGTGCATAAAATCCGGCACGCGTTTTAATTGAAATATCAAAATCCGCCTTCTCAAAAATTTTCTCCAAAAAACACTCCAAACTCGACGGATCTTTTAACGCACCTGACCCCCTATTCTTCTTTACAACCGTTCCGGACGGGCATCCAAAATTCAGATTCACTTCAAGATATCCCATCTCCTTCATCTTATCAGTGAACTTAAAAAAAGCTTCTTCATTACAACACAATATCTGCGGAACAATTTCCGCTTTGTTATTCTCTCTTAATATCTCCC
>JAZRCD010000119.1:0-2713 GCA_045635425.1 Ructibacterium sp.
CCAATTGCCCTAACTTTTTGGTTGTTCACGGCAAGATTGCGAAGTTGATTCAAAACATCATCATTCATTTCCTCCGCAACCCCCGGATGAACACCAACGGTAGCATAAATAAAATCGTAGGTATTTGCAATATCCACCGAAGCAATGGAATCTTCCAGGCTTGCTCCTATGTTCATAACGTATCCTACACCTAAATTTTTTAAACTTTGAATCACAAACTCTCTATCCTCATCAAACTGAGAATCATCGAAATGTGCATGGCTGTCAAATAACATAATATTTTTACTCCTTTTTACGAATTCACCTTGATTATATCACAGAACTATGGTACAATCAATGCAAACATTTTTATGTAAAGAAGGTCTTTTTATGAATACAATTTCCGAGGAATTAACTTTAAAAGGAAAACTTGCCAAGTCAGCATCCTATACCCTTGGCATTCTTTCAACCGAGCAAAAGAACAAGGCTCTTTCTAAAATGGCAACCGCACTCAGAGAAAACTACGACTTTCTTTTAGCCGAAAACGCCAAAGACCTGAAACTTGCTCAAGATGCCGGAATGGCAAAAGGGCTCGTGGATCGGTTGACTCTGACCAAAGATCGCATCAACGCCATGGCAGAAGGAATTGAGCAAATTGTTACGCTTCCTGATCCCATCGGAGAAACCATCCTTGACACCACACGTCCCAATGGTCTTAACATCAAACAAGTTCGTGTTCCCCTTGGTGTAATCGGTATCATCTATGAGGCACGGCCTAACGTTACCGCCGATGCCGCCGGCCTTTGTATCAAAGCCGGTAACGCCGTTATCCTTCGAGGTGGCAAAGAAGCAGCTCATTCCAATCGAGCCATTGTCAAGGTGATGCATGATGCCGGAACTTCTGCCGGCTTACCGATCGGTAGCATCAATCTGGTAGAAAACACATCTCGAGAAAGCGCAACCGCCCTGATGAAACTAAATGAATATTTAGACGTTATCATCCCCAGAGGCGGCGTAGGACTCATTCGCGCCGTGGTGGAAAACGCTACGGTTCCTGCCATTGAAACAGGAACAGGAAATTGTCACATCTATGTTGACAAAGAAGCAGATCTTTCCATGGCGAAAGAAATTGTCATTAACGCCAAAACACAGCGAACCTCTGTTTGTAACGCCGCAGAAAAATTGTTAATCCATCAGGATGTTGTTCCTGCTTTTCTTTCTAATATGTTGGATGAACTTTCACAATGCGGCGTAGAAATCATCGGTGATGCCAAGGTCTGCGCTTTATATCCGAGCGCCACTCCCGCAACTGAATCAGATTGGGAAACAGAATATTTGGATATGAAAATCGGTGTCAAAATCGTAGATTCAACAGACGATGCCATCAACCATATTAATCACTACAACAGCGGTCATAGCGAATCTATTATCACTCAAAACCAAGCAACTGCAAATCAATTTTTAAAGGAAATTGATGCCGCAGCCGTTTATCACAATGCATCAACCCGTTTTACCGATGGTTTCGAATTTGGTTTCGGAGCAGAAATCGGTATCAGCACCCAGAAGATTCACGCTCGTGGTCCCATGGGTCTCACCGCTCTGACCAGCAGCAAATATCAAATTTACGGAACAGGACAGATTCGAAAATAACCAAAACTATAAACCCATATCACTGATTTTTTTCAAGTTGGCTCCAATGGTTTCCAAGGAATTATAGAAATTCTCTCTTTCTTCCTCGGTAAGCCCGGAGCCTCCTTTTTCTACCGCTAATTTAATCCGTTCCCGAAGTGCAAAAGTCATTTCCCGCCCATGTTCTGTCAAAGTAATCCGTGCCCGATACCCGTTGGCGGTAGTATTCTCTCTGCACACCAAACCTTTTTCTTCCATCATGCGAATGGCACGAGAAACCTCCGCCTTATCTCTGGCGCACATCTCACAAAGTTTTGCCGACGTTAGTCCCTCGTCTGTCTTGTATAACGCAATCAAGTAGACAATATAATTACCTTTTAATCCGTAAGGCGCTAACTCCTCACCGGCAATTTTATTCCAGTACGCCGATAATCTGGATAGTGCCAATGTAAAGGTTTCAAATCTTCCTATCATGGATTTTCACCTCAAATCACAAGATGTTGTTATTTCAACATCTCTACTCTAACAAAAAGATGTTGATTTGTCAACATCTTTTTTTGAAAAATTTTTCATTTTAAAAAAACACTTCGGCTTTTGCCGAAGTGTTTTTCTTTATCCAATCAATTCTTCGTTATAGTTTGCTCTGCAGCCACCAATAAACTTAGGACGCGTTCTTGCCGCAATCACAATAGCCTCACCAATGGTTTTCACAGAAAGACGAACCGGAACCGCCACCCTCTTTAAGTGCATTCCAATTAAAGTTGCACCAATATCAATACCTGCATCTGCTTTGATTTCTTCTACAGCAACCGGGTCTTTGAAATGTTTATACGCTTCCGTAGCAAAAGAACCCCCTGCTTTTGGCGCAGGAACCACATTGACAATCTCTGTACAACAAGGAACCGCTTCTCTTTCTACAATGATTGCTCGGTTCAAATGTTCGCAACATTGTGCCGCAACAAAAACACCATATTCATTAGCGGCTTCATATATACCCTCAAAAATTGCATTTGCAGTTTCAGGGGAGGAATTAGTGCCGATTTTGTCACCGATAACCTCACTTGAAGTCGGATCGTAGCCATGTCGTTCTGTGAGCCAAGGAGTT